>JBKHJD010000156.1:0-5432 GCA_046538315.1 Syntrophobacteria bacterium | reverse complement strand
CTTTTCCCCTCCCCTGCCGGCCTGGGACGCGCAGGCGAGCCGGAGGGGATGAAGGTCGAGGGGAGGAAATACTGGTATTTCGGAATTCATTTTTCTAAAAGAGGGAAATTCCCGCGAGGATATCCTGGCCTGCAGTTTGCTTTCGAAACTATTTGTTGTATATTTGTTATCTTGGGAATTTCCTGTTTATCACCTGCACGTTTTTGTTAGGAGGATTCGCGTGGCACGTGTCACTGTTGAAGACTGTTTGAAAAAGGTGAACAACCGCTTTTTGCTGGTTCACCTCGGAGCCAAGCGCGTCATTCAGCTTCGGAAGGGAGCCAAATGCCTGGTGGAGGCGCCAAAAAACAAAGAAGTTGTCCTGGCCCTTCGAGAAATTGCTGCAGGATCGCTAGATCTTGCTTCCTTGGCCCAGATTGAACAGGACCGGCTTTCAGAGATCAGACCCGAGGAGCTCCCTTCTGCATCCCTTCCGATTGAGATTCCCGAGCTGACGAGCCCGGAAGGGACGAGTCCCGAATCGGAACTGGAACCGGACGAGAGCAAGGAAGCCTCCGCGGAGGACGCCGAACTGGATGAACCCGACTGAATAACAATCTTTTCTTGTTGTGAGGAGGTTTCCAGGGAGAATTCATCTTGGCTGGCAAGAAGCTTTTACAATGCCTGAAAAAGCGTGATGTGCTCAATGCGGATAGAGCAGACGCAGCGGAACTTATAAAGCTTGGCGAGCGTTATCTCCAGGAGGATCGGCTTTCGGACGCTATAGATTTTTTTGAGAAGGCTGGATACCGCGACGGATTATACGGGCTCAGGGAGCGCTGTGTTGGGGAGGGCGATTACTTTCTCTACCAGCGTCTCACAAAGATCCTGAACGACTCGCCCGACAATGAAGAGTGGATACGGCTGGGAGATAATGCCCTGGTGCAAGGCAAGCTCCTCTTTGCCAGGCAATCCTATCTCCGGGCTGGCCACTCTCAAAAGCTGGCCCAGGTCGAGACCCTGCTTGGCTTCAACGGCGAAATCCCCGAGAAAGAAAGGCTCCATTGAGTGGTAAGCTTGGCGCCTGCCTTTTTCACTTGAAGCACCGGCAAAGCCTCCGACACCGAGACCGGCTCCTGTATTGACAAAGGCAGGTACAATGATTATACAAATGACCTGAAGACGGTCTTTGTTTCTGTTTCATCGCCGCAAGGGGCAAGTCCGCGAGGGGCTACACTGAAAAACTCCACAGAACTTGGGAACCACACTGATGATGAAGCCAGACTACTATGAGGTTCTCGGAATAGACCGGAACGCCTCCGGTGAGGAGCTCAAGAAGGCTTACCGGAAACTTGCTCTCAAGTACCACCCGGATCGCAATCCGGGTGACAGGGATGCCGAGGAGCGTTTCAAGGAGGCGGCCGAGGCGTACGAAGTACTCAGGGATCCACAGAAGCGCAACATCTATGACCAGTTCGGCCATGAAGGGCTTCAGGGTACCGGGTTCAGCGGCTTTGGCGGCTTCGAAGATATCTTCTCGGCCTTCGGGGATATATTCGAGGACTTCTTCGGCTTTGGAACCCGCAGGAAAGCCCGAACAACCTCTGCCCGTCCAGGAGCGGATCTCCTCTATGATCTGCGCATAAGCTTTTCGGAAGCAGTCTTTGGCACCGAAAAACAGATCCAGGTACCTGCCTCCATATCATGCGAGGTATGTGGAGGTACCGGATGCGAACCGGGTAGCCGGGAACAGGTCTGCCCAATGTGTCACGGCCGGGGTCAGGTGTTCCAGTCGCACGGTCTTTTCCGAATAAGTACCACCTGTCCTCGCTGCCGAGGCCAAGGCCGTATCATTCCGAATCCCTGTCGGGCCTGCTCCGGCAGCGGACAGCAAAAAATGACCCGGAGCGTCTCGGTCAAGGTGCCCGCAGGAGTCGACACCGGCACTCGCCTCCGCATTCCTGATCAAGGCGAGAGCGGCTATCGGGGAGGCCCGGCAGGAGATCTTTACGTCCGGCTGCATGTCGAGCCCCATGAGTTCTTTGAACGTGAAGGTAACCACCTTTACTGCCGGCTTCCTGTATCCATGGTGCAGGCCGCCCTTGGCGACACTATGGAAGTCGAAACCCTGGACACCACGCAGAGCGTGAAGATTCCCCCGGGCGTCGAGAGCGGCAGCACGATCCGGTTGAAGGGACAGGGAGTCCCCAGTCTCAAAGGTCACGGTCGCGGGGATCTCATTATCGAGGTGCAGGTAAAAACACCGGTGAATCTCACGAAACGGCAGCAAGAGCTTTTGCGCGAATTTGCCGATATCGAAAAAGACAAAACCTCTTCCAATAATTTTCTCAAGTTTTGGGCTTGGGGCAACAAGCACAAGCATTCGGAAAGGAAGCAATAGAGCTCTCGAGATGCAAGAACCTGGACCACACCGGAGGTGAGCTCCATCGATGACTGCCCGGCAGAGTCAGGGGAAAAAACAATTTGACCAGCTCCAGGCAACTTCTCTTTACTGCCCCAAGTGCAGGCAGGCCACACCGGTATGCCAGAGGCTTCTTCTTTTTCTACCTGATGGAGAACTCCATGAGTATCTCTGTCAGTACTGCGGCGCCTCGGTGGGTACCAAGAAGGTAAGGCAACAACAACCAATCCAGCTGGTAGTTCCCTAACAAAAGAAAAAACAATTCACCCCGGTGGTCTTCAGACCGCCTTTTTTGTGCGCCAAGGCAAAGCCTACAGCGTTTGAGACAAGATGCAGGAACCGGTCTCTGTGCATGAAGACATACCGAGCGAACGCGCCGCCCGCTTCGATCATGGACGGGCTGCGAAAGCAGGCAATACAAGAGCAACTGTACAGGGCTGCCAACGTGATCGAAGTAGAAAATCTCACTAAATTTTACGGTTCCCTTCCTGCATTGCGCCAGGTAAGTTTCACGGTTGAGCCGGGAGAGGTTGTCGGATTTCTCGGCCCTAACGGCGCCGGTAAAACGACTGCTCTTAGAATCCTCACTTGCTTCATGCCCCCTACTTCCGGAACGGCGCGTGTTGCCGGATTGGACTGCCAGGAACAGTCTCTGGAGGTTCGCTCCAGGATCGGCTATCTCCCGGAGAGCGTCCCCCTGTACTCGGATATGACGGTGCGGCGTTTCCTTGCCTACGCCGCCGGCGCCAAGGGAGTCTCTCGGTCCCGGTGCACGAAAGAGGTGGATCGAGTCGTAGAGGTATGTGCTCTTTCTCCGGTGGCGCACCGGATTATCGCCCACCTCTCCAAGGGCTTCCGCCAGCGTCTCGGCATCGCTCAGGCCCTGCTCAATGATCCGCCAATCCTTATTCTGGACGAGCCTACCCTTGGGCTGGACCCTACTCAGATCGTGGAAGTTCGCTCACTTATCAAGCAGCTCGGCAGTGAGCGCACTATCATCCTGAGCAGCCATATCCTCCCGGAAGTCAGCCAGATATGCCAGCGCATCCTGATCATCAACAAAGGCCAGATCATTGCAACTGACACCGCCGCCAATCTCACCGCCCAATTGCAGCAAAATCAACAGGTTCGTCTGGAGGTTGACGGACCCGGCCATGAGATCAGGGAAACCATAGGTGCGATGGAGGGGGTCATGAATATCATGCCCGGAAACGGATCGGCCAGCTACCTGGTGGAAACCGTGCGGGGCAGGGACCTGCGGCCTGAACTCGCTCGCACTATAGTCAGCCACGGGTGGCAACTTCGTGAACTCAGGCTCCAGGATCTGAGCCTGGAAGAGATTTTCCTGGAGCTGGTAACGGATGAACAGCTCAAGGAGAAACCGTGAAGGGATTCTTTCCTGTTTACCGCAAAGAGCTGAACCTGTTATTCGTCTCACCGATTTTCTACGTCGTATCATTCGTTTTTCTCGGGCTGTCAGGGTATTTCTTCTATTCATCCGTGGCCTACTACTCTCTGCTCAGTTTTCAGGCAGGCGGAGGCCGCAATCCCTATCTGGCCGCACAGCTCAATCTTACCGACATGGTACTGGAGCCTTTCTTTGGCAGCATGAGTATTGTTCTGCTGCTCATGGTTCCATTGATTACCATGCGTCTCTTCGCCGAAGAGAAAAAAAGCGGCACCGCCGAACTCCTTTTCACTTACCCCATTTGCGATCGGGCCGCTCTGCTTGCCAAGTTTGCTGCAACTGTCTCGATTCTCATCCTGCTCCTGGTAGGGACCCTGCCTGCCATGATTCTGCTGGAGTCACTCAGCGACCCTCCCTGGCCTACCATTTTGGGCGGTTACATAGGCCTTTTCCTGATGAGCAGTTCCTTCGGAAGCCTCGGCCTGCTCGCCTCGTCGCTCACTGAAAATCAGGTCATCGCGGCAGTCATAAGCTTCGGCGCGCTGTTGCTGCTGTGGATCATCGGATGGGCGGAATCTCTGGCAGGCCCCACTTTGGGCAGCGTGTTCAACTACCTTTCTCTGCTGACTCATTTCGAGAATTTTGCCAAGGGAATTCTGGATTCCCGGGATGTGCTCTTCTACGTGCTCTTCATCACACTGGCCCTTTTCGCCACGGCCCGCATCCTGGAATCCCGGCAATGGAGGGGATAGGCGGATGTTCGGAAAGCTCAGGCAACGTACCCGTCTTTCCAACACTGTTCTGGGCTTTCTGGCCTTTTTCGGCATCATCGTACTGGCAGCCCTCATCGGTCAACGGCATCCCATGCGCCTGGATCTTACTGAAAACAAGCGATACAGCCTCTCGGAGCAATCTCGCAATATCGTCCGCTCACTCGAAGAAGATGTTCACATCAAGTGCTTCTTCCAGGAAGCGAGTCGCGAACGGGAACGAACCCGTGATTTGCTGGAGACCTATCGTTATTACTCCAAGAAAATCCACTACGAATTCATCGATCCTGACCGGCGTCCCAGCCTGGCCAGACGTTACCAGATACGCACCTATGGAACCCTGGTGCTTGAAGGATTCGGCAAATCCCAGACCGTGACCACTGCCGAAGAGGAGGGCATCTCCAACGCAATCCTCAAGCTGGCGCAGGAAGACGAGAAGCTGGTCTATTTCCTCACCGGCCATGGTGAGAGAGAGATCGAGAATTTCGACCAGACTGGCTATTCCAGTGCCAAGGCTGCCATCGAAAAGGAGAACCTTCGGGTGAAGACCCTGAACCTGCTGGTGAACCCTACTGTTCCGGAAGATGCCGCTCTCGTGGTCGCGGCCGGTCCCCAGAAGCCCCTGCTCGCTCCCGAAATCGAAGCCCTGCGGGACTATCTGAACCGAAAGGGGAGTGTCATGTTTCTGCTCGAGCCGTTTTCCGATGGGGGACTGAAAGAGCTTCTCCATTCTTGCGGGGTGAGCCTCGCCTCAGATATCGTCGTGGATACCATGAGCCGCGTCTTCGGGGCCGACTACCTTATGCCAGTGATCACCGAATACGGCTACCACAAGATCACCGACGGGTTCAAC
>JBKHJD010000155.1:0-5452 GCA_046538315.1 Syntrophobacteria bacterium | reverse complement strand
GACCAGGCCAGAACCATCCGTATTCCGGTGCACATGATCGAGACGATCAACAAACTTATCCGGACTTCCCGCTATCTTGTCCAGGAGCTGGGCCGGGAGCCGAGTCCTGAGGAGATCGCCGAAAAGATGGAGTTTCCCCTGGAGAAGGTAAGAAAGGTATTGAAGATCGCCAAGGAGCCCATATCACTTGAAACGCCCATCGGCGAGGAAGAGGATAGCCATCTGGGTGACTTCATCGAAGACAAGAAGATCACCTCCCCGGTGGAGGCGGTTGTCAATTTGAACCTCTCCGAGCAGACACGAAAAGTGCTTTCCACCCTGACCCCCAGGGAGGAAAAGGTTTTGCGTATGCGCTTCGGCATAGGTGAGAAGGCGGACCATACCCTGGAGGAGGTGGGACAGGATTTCGCTGTAACCAGGGAACGCATCCGCCAGATCGAGGCCAAGGCCCTGCGCAAACTTCGTCATCCCAGCCGTCGCAAGAAACTGAAGAGCTTCATTGAGACGTGAAACCAACGCCAGGAAGAGGAGTAGGAAGTTCGCCCGAGGGGTAAACCGGACAGGACGGAGAATTCCCTTGACAAAGGAGGTTGGGACCAATATAAAGGAAGGCCTCTGAAGGGCCGCCGCCCTTCCACAGGGAAACAGATAGTGCAGTCAGGTATCGGCTTGTGGGGCCCATAGCTCAGCTGGAAGAGCCACCGGCTCATAACCGGTCGGTCCCTGGTTCGAATCCAGGTGGGCCCACCACCTTGAATGTTATGGGACTTCAACGGCTACCAAAACGCAAGCGCCGCCGATCCGGGAGGATGACACGACTTCTCTCCCGGGGCAAGGGCTGGACCCAGGAGCGGATGACCTGGGCTCCGAGGGACTCGCAAAAAAGGGTGCACCGTAGAGGCTGCACCCTTTTTCATGTCTTGAACCACGTCTTCTGGGCGAAGGTATAGATGGAGTTTCTTGGGGCTGGTTGGACACAAGAGCGGCAAAAGATGATCCCTCTCGCTTCCCGGTAAACAGGTGAGGAGGAAACTATTGCAAAAGACATTGCAGCTTCTTATTGAACTCCAGGAGATCGAAAAGAGAATTCAAGCACTCACTGAGGAGAAAGCCCGGGCACCGGAGCAGATTGCCGTACTGAAGGAAGAAGTGCGGAGCGCTGAGACCCGTCTGGAACAGCAGCAAGAGATGCTCGAATCTGCGCGCAAATTGCGGCAGCAACTTGAGCAGGAAGTGGCGGAGCAGGAGGAGCGGACACTCAGAAGCAAGAAAAGGTTGCTGGAGGCAAAAAGCAACAAAGAATATCAGGCGTTGCTCAAGGAAATCGAGGATATCGGCGGGAGTGTCCGTGAACGTGAGGACCGGATTATCGAGGAGATGGAAAGAGCAGAGCAGCTCCAGCGTCTCTTGCAAGAGCAAAAGATTGTCGTAGAGAAGGCCCGCCGGAGGGTGGAACAGGAGGGAGCTCAATTGAAAAAGCAGGCGGAAACGGCCGATGCCCTTATTGAAAGCCTCCGGAAGCAAGGGGAAAAGCTGAAGCCCCAGATTCCCCGGGAGTCTCTGGACAAGTATCGATTTCTCAAGAACCACCGAGCTGGAACCGCGCTGGCACCGGTAAACAAAGGCACCTGTCAGGTCTGCCATATGAACCTCCCACCCCAGCTGTTCATCGATTTGCAGAAAAACGAGCAGATGTTGCAGTGCCCCAATTGCCAGCGTATTATTTACTGGGTCGGGCACGAGGCGTATCAGTCAGCGTCCCGGATCCTGGGAGAGCAAGAATAGATGGAGTCCAACGACAGGCTCGATCGCGAGCGATTGAGTCGTGTCCTGGAACTTGTGGCCAAGCGCCTGCCGGTTGAATTGCTCCTGCCCGAGTTTCCTGAATTAACTCAAGATGATATTCGTCGCCTCCTCCAGGACGTTGCCGATCATGTGCGCACGTGCCAGGAATGGCCACCCGCTGGCAACGCAGGGCGGTGGCCAGAAGTCAGGCAGATGTATGCCTCCCTGTACTGCGACGGCGCGTCACAGGGCAATCCAGGGCCGGCCGGTGCCGGAGTTTTGCTTCTGGACCAAGAGGGCGAGCAACTCTTTACATTCAGTCGCTTTCTGGATACCGCCACCAGCAACGAGGCGGAGTACCAGGCACTCATAAGCGGACTGGAAGCGGCGGCGGATCTCGGCATCAATCGGGTTCAGATATTCATGGACTCACAACTTGTGGTGAGACAGATCCTGGGCGAGTACCGGGTTCGACACCCCCGGCTGCAACATCTGTTTGACAAAGCAGTGTCCAGATTGCAGCGTTTCGATGATTATGATATTGTTCATATTGGCCGTGAGCGAAATAAGCAGGCGGATCGGTTGGCCAGAGAGGCCATTGAGCGCGCTCTGCGAGGAGGTGAAAGAGAACTTTACTGGCGGGCACGGAAAGAATAGAGCAGGTCAAATGATCGCTGCCCCGTGTGCCGGCTGTCCGGCAACGTGGGGGAGAGGAAAGTCCGAGCTCCACAGGGCAGGGTGCTGGGTAACGCCCAGTCTCGGTGACGAGAAGGAAAGTGCCACAGAAAGTAAACCGCCCCGGGGGAGAACGGCTGCAGTTCTCTCGCGGGGTAAGGGTGAAACGGTGAGGTAAGAGCTCACCAGCTCCGGTGGTGACACTGGAGGCTCGGCAAACCCCACCCGGAGCAAGACCAAATAGGAGAGCGTTGAGGGCGGCCCGTCCAAGCTCTCGGGTAGGTCGCTTGAGGCCTCGAGTAATCGGGGTCCTAGATGAATGATCATTGTCCATTGGCGAGAGATCTCCAATGGAAACAGAACTCGGCTTATGACCTGCTCTTTTCTTTCCTTTTTTGGTTCAGTACTTCGATTCGCAAATACAGCGCGGCCATTCTGTGGGAGCGGCTTTCCAGCCGCGATTGACAGCGTAAACACTTGCCAACGCTCCGTTCGGCCCGTCTTCGACCCTGAGCTCAGACCGAAGAGAGCTCACGGCCGAGGGGAGTGCTAACTCCCGAGAGAATAAATTCGTCATCGAATTGATGAATCGAAGGACCTGGGTAGCCTGCTCGACAAAGTACATCTCTTGGCGCTCGCTTCGTAGCGCTCAGCCCCACCCCTTCGGGGCGGGTTCCCGGTTCGAGCCACCGCTTTATCGTGGACCCCTGGAAAGCCGAGGTTACTGCCGCCACCAGTGCTTTGCTCGGAACAAGTGACTGCATCCATTGGGCTGCGATTGGGTCCTTTGTCGAGCAGGCCGCCCCGGCCAAACCGAGATGCCCGGATCGCATCCAATCACATTTCGGGAAAGCCCTTTTTTTCGAGGCTGCAGCCGTCCTCTGAGCGTATCGTTACCATGCGTGTGGTTGCCGTAATTCCCGCCGCCGGCGAAGGCCGGCGCATGGGGGGAGCTTGCGAGAAGCAGTTTTTGTGCTTGCAAGGAATTCCCTTGCTTGCCCATACCCTGGCGCTGTTTGAACAGAGTCCGGTGGTGGACGGCGTGGTGGTGGTAATACCGGCTCACCAGCGCCGGCTCCTGGAAGACGAGGTCCTCCGGCCCTATCATTGTAGAAAAGTCATAGCGGTAGTGGACGGAGGCCGGGAGCGGCAAGAGAGCGTAGCACATGGCCTTGAGGCGGTGCCGGCGGAATGTGAGGTGGTTGTGGTCCATGACGGCGTGCGACCTCTGGTCAGTGAAGAGCTGCTGGCTGCAGTTGTGGAAGCTGCGCAAAAACACGGCGCGGCCCTGGCAGCGATAGCCGTACGGGATACCGTAAAGCGCGTGGAGGATCGGAACGTGGCGGCTACCATAGAACGGGATGGTCTCTGGCTGGCGCAAACGCCCCAGGCCTTTCACGCCGGTCTTCTCCGGCGGGCTCACGCAAAGGCCCGGCGGGAGCAGACAACCGCAACCGATGACGCGGCGCTGGTGGAGCGCCTTGGCGTCCAGGTGCATGTAGTCCCTGGCTCGGAGCGAAACATCAAGGTTACAACTCCCGACGATCTTGTTGTGGCGGAGGCCTTGCTTGCTGCGAGAAGCACCGAGTAGGTGGTTGGAGGGGAAATGAACCTTTCTGCGGAAACCTCAGCCGGGTATTGTGGTATGCGCAGCAACGTATAACACTGCGTACTGAAATTCCAGGACGTTGAATGATGATTCGGGTCGGATTCGGTTACGATGCCCATCGGCTGGTTCAGGGCAGGCCGCTGATACTGGGTGGAGTAGCGGTTCCTTACGAACGCGGGCTCGAGGGCCACTCCGATGCGGACGTATTGCTCCATGCTGCCTGCGACGCCCTTCTCGGGGCGGCCGCTCTAGGGGATCTGGGTCGGCACTTTCCTGATACAGATTCCACGTTGGCGGGTATGTCCAGTATCGAATTGCTCAAGCAGGTGGCTGGGATGGTTCGGGAGGCCGGCTTTGAGGTGCATAACCTGGACACGACTGTGGTGGCCCAGGCGCCGAAGCTGGCGGGCCACGTGGAGGCCATGTGTGCCGCCATTGCCGGTGCCTTAGGGGTGGGGAAGCAGCAGGTGAACGTCAAGGCCACGACCACCGAGGGCATGGGATTTACCGGCAGGGGGGAAGGAGTTGCGGCCTATGCTGTGGCAACGCTCCTGAAGCAAAAGAGGCAGTGAACTGGGGTAGGTGTGAGATCATGGCCATCCGAATATTCAACACGCTGAGCAACCAGAAGGAAATTTTTACGCCTGTGCAACCTGGCCGGGTGCGCATGTACGTGTGTGGGATCACCGCCTATGATTTCTGCCACATCGGCCATGCCCGCTCGGCTGTGGTCTTCGATATTATATACCGGTACCTGCAATACCGGGGCTATGATGTAATGTACGTGCGCAATTTTACTGACCTGGACGACAAAATTATCAAGCGGGCCCAGGAGGAGGGCACCTCCTCGCAGGCGATCGCCGAGCGGTATACCAGAGTTTTCTATGAAGATATGGATCGACTGGGTGTGGCCCGGCCGACGTATGAGCCCCGGGCAACCGAGTTCATTCCAGCAATGGTGCGTCTTGTCGAAACCCTGTTGGCGAAGGGCTATGCCTACCAGGTAGGAGGCGACGTTTACTTTGCGGTAGAAAAATTTGCTGACTACGGGAAGCTTTCCAAGCGGAATCTGGACGAAATGATTGCCGGCGCCAGGGTAAGCGTGGATGAACGGAAAAGGCACCCGATGGACTTTGCTCTCTGGAAAGCGAGCAAACCGGAAGAGCCTGCATGGCCGAGCCCATGGGGACAGGGTCGCCCGGGCTGGCACATAGAGTGTTCGGTGATGAGCACCAACTACCTGGGTACCACTCTTGATATTCATGGTGGGGGAAAAGATCTCATTTTTCCTCACCACGAAAACGAAATTGCCCAGTCGGAGGCCGCCTCCGGGGAGGTTTTTGCCCGGTATTGGGTTCACAACGGGTTTGTAAACGTTAATCA
>JBKHJD010000154.1:0-5454 GCA_046538315.1 Syntrophobacteria bacterium | reverse complement strand
GACTGTCGCCAAAAGGCTAATGAATACAACAAATTGTACAAATTCCGAGACGTCAGTTACCGTTATTTTTCTCCGGATTGTGGAGAGCTTCCTGAAAAAGATGAACGTCCAACATCGAACGTTTCCCAGGCAAAGAAGAAGAAACGAACTTATGGTATGGATGAAAGTGGAGAGGTTTTCTGGATTTGAGGGGTGAGAGCCAGAGGGCGGGGCAGGAATTGTTCGGCAGGAAAGGCCTGTTGAGCCGAGCGCTCGGTGACTACGAGTATCGGCCAATGCAGGCTATCATGGCCGGAGAGGTCGAAGCCGCCATTGCCAAGGGACGTCCAAGCATTCTCGAGGCCGGCACGGGCACAGGAAAAACCCTGGCCTACCTCATCCCTGCCGTGCTGAGCCGACGAAAGACGATTGTCTCCACCGGGACCAAGACGCTCCAGGACCAGTTACTGCAACATGATATACCCTTCCTGCTGAAACACCTCGCAGTCCCTTTCCGGGCAGTATGCATGAAGGGAAGGACAAACTACCTCTGCCTGTACCGGCTTAATCGTATTTTCCGGCAGCCGGAACTGCTCCCCGTTCAAGACGGTGCCTTTTATGAACATTTGCTCGCCTGGGCCGGACAGACTGCGACTGGTGACCGGGCCGAGATTGACTGGCTGGAGGATGACTTTGCCGGATGGGAGCATCTGAGTGCCCGTGGGGATCAATGCCTGGGGCAAAGCTGCCCAAACTTTAGCCAGTGCTTCCTCACGCGGCTGCGTGAACAGGCCGCAGAAGCCGAGATGGTCGTTGTCAACCACCACCTTTTTTTTGCTGATCTCGCAGTACGCTCCGGCGGGTACGGCCAGGTGATTCCACGCTGCGAGGTAGCAATTTTTGACGAGGCCCATCTTCTGGAGGAAATTGCAAACCAGCATTTCAGTATCCGGATCAGCAGTCACCAGGTTTTTGAACTGGTTCGTGAAAGCGCCTGGGAGATCGCGGCGGCGAAGGGCCAAAATCCTTCCATTGTCCGGATGCTGGACAGCCTCCGCAGGATGAGCAGTCAATTTTTCCAGGAACTTCCTGTCAGTGAGAAAAGGCAGCGGTTCGTTCCTCAGGAGCTGGGCAACGGCATAGGGAAGCTCTGGCTCCAATTGAGTCAGGGGCTGGAAAACCTGGCGAGTGAGCTTTTCCGCTGGCGGGATCTCAGCGAGGGCCTCTCTGCCTGCCATCGCCGCAGCCTGGAGATCCGTGACGCACTGGATACCATGTTCACCCAGAGCGATCCAAACTATGTCTACTGGTATGAGACGAAGGGCAAGGGGAAGCTCCTCTGGGCTTCACCGATAGAAGTGGCGCCGATTCTTGAGGAGCTTCTTTTCCACAAATCGAGACCCTGGATCTTTACCTCCGCCACCCTCGCCGTACGAGATCAACTGGCCTTTTTCAAGAGCCGGCTGGGATTGCCTCCGGATACACCAGGGCTGATACTTGAGACGCCCTTTTCTTACCGCGAGCAGGCGTTGATCTACATACCGACAGATTTGCCGTTACCGGATTCCGCCGATTTTACCCGGGCCGTGGCCACCGAAGTTTCCGCCGTGCTCGAGCAAACGCGAGGGAGGGCATTTATTCTGTTTACCAGCTATCGCAATCTGCGGGATGTGCATGCACGGCTGGAGAAACTGGGACGTTTCACCCTGCTGGTACAGGGAGAGCAGCCAAAGGCGAGCTTGCTGAGACGGTTCAGCGAAGAAACCGCTTCGGTGCTCCTGGGGACCGCCTCCTTCTGGCAGGGAGTCGATATGCCGGGAGAGACGCTGAGCTGTGTGGTCATCGACAAGTTGCCTTTCGCAGCACCTGATGACCCGCTTGTGGCGGCGCGTCTGGAAAAGATCAGGGCGAGCGGCGGAAATCCCTTCCTGGATTACCAGATCCCGACTGCAGTACTCACGCTCAGACAAGGACTTGGTCGGCTCCTACGCCGTGCCACCGACCGGGGCGTCCTGGCCATCCTGGACGGTCGGCTCTATAAAAGGAGCTACGGCAGGGTCTTTCTGGACAGTCTGCCGGAAAGCCTGATCACCCACAAGCGGGAAGATATAGGAAGGTTCCTGGATACCCCCGGATAGCCTCCCGGCAGGTGGGCCAGGAAGGAACTCCCTGTCACAGATGGAGAATCGAGAGCATGGCATCGAATATAAAGCGAGTGCTGCTCCTCCATACTGACAGGTACTATCTGGTAAAACAAGTCTACCCGTTTGGCCTGGACCTTATAGCCAATTATCTTCGCAACTGCGGCTACGAGGTGACCATCGACTATCCTTTCCTGCCGGAGGCTGATCCTGCAGTCAATCTCGCGAATATTTTAAAACGCAGCAATCCTCAAGTCATTGGAATCGGAATTCGGAACCTGGACACATGCATGTCCTGCGAACAGTATGGAGATCATGAAGGTCCCGGGTACAAGACGTTTTACTTTTTCCCCGATGTTGAAAGGATTGTCGAGATTATAAAAGAGCTGCAGCCGGAGATTCCCATGGTTGTAGGAGGTGGTGCGTTCAGCGTAGCTCCTGCAGCCATTTTGAAGAGGTTGGGTATTCAATACGGCATTGTGGGGCAAGGCGAAGAACCCCTGCGACAGTTTCTTGAAGCCTATCCTGACAACAAGACAATAGCCAAAATCCCTAACATGGTATTGCAGATCGGGGACGGTCACCTGGAGAGCACAAAGCGGTACTATACCTTCAGCGAAATCGGGGGCGTTGTCGACCGAGCAAGAAAATTCACCTATGCCCATGAGACTGCAGGGCTGCCGGTACAGGTCAAGCGAGGCTGCAACCAGAACTGCTGCTACTGTGTTGAGCCGCTCATTGAAGGGAGACGTTTTGTTTTCAAGGACTACGACAACGCTGTTGGAGAACTGCAAGAAGTTGCAGACAACAACGAGGAGATCCGGAGCATTTTCTTCGTAGACACAGAATTCAACCTCCCGGATCTCAGATACTGTTCAGCCCTGGTCGAGAGGATAATAGACGCAGGGCTTCATGAACATTTTTGCTTTTGTTCTCAATTTCTGCCCAAACCCTTTGAGCCTGAATTCGCCCGACTCCTTGCCGAGGCGGGCTTTGACGTTATCTTTACCTGTGACAGCCTGGCAGACGGTGTTCTCGAGAGGAACGGATCATCCCACCGGCGAAAGGACGTGATCAAAGCCCTGGAACTGTGCGAGCAATTCGGTATAAATTGCACAGTAGCGCTCATTTTCGGTCTGCCCGGAGAAACATACGAGACTATTGATCAGACGGTTGAGGACGTGCTGAGGTATCCCCCCAATGTCTTGAGACGTTATGAATATACAGTGGGCGGCAGGATCTACCAGGGAACACCTCTGTGTCGTTTTGTAGAGACACACCAATGCGACCAACATCTGTACGGCAAAAGGTCGGAAGGCTACCTGGAGCCCTACTATTACTGCTGTCCTGAAAACCCCTGGCAGCTCAATGGATACCTGGAACGTGTTCTGCCCTTTTCGATGACGTACAGAAATAACTACGACGACACCTCCCGCCAGGCCCTGGCCCTGGCATATCTGGCTGATCAGGGTAGATGGGATGAGGCCGAGGCAAGGTTTCTCCATAGTGGCCTCGGTGCTCAGACGTCCATATATGATTATATTTTCCGCAAGCTGGCAGATTCCGGAAAAACAGATGTGGCCAGAATATTGTCTGAGGGCCTGATACATCGGATTCTAGCAAGCGAGGATTCCTCCAAATATGCCGAACAGCTGGCAGTCATCCGATACTACCTGAGTCTCTTGACAACTTCGTCATGAGCAGTGAGCTTCCCCCCTCCGAGGGTTAGCCGCCGGAGGCGAGATCAATCTTTACGCCTGCTGTCAGCCACCTGCCTGGCATGGGAACGCCAGGAACTTCCGTGTAGTCCCTATCGAAGAGATTTGTCGCCTGAACGAAAAACCCGACGTATTTGAAGCTTCTGCTAATCTTTGCATCGGCAAGAAAATAGCTCCCATGGCCTACCCTGTCTTTCCATTGTAGTTTCCAGCTACCCTGAAAGTGCCAGGGCAGATTGTGGTGGATGTCGAGGATGAAATGATGTTTCAAGTAATCCAGAACATACTTGGACGTGAAAGCCTCGGTTTTTTTGTCGGAATCAAGGAAGGTATATCCTGCGTGGACCCTGGAAAGGTGAAACCGACCTTGCGGGTGAAAGGTCAATGCGACTTCTAGGCCGTCAGTGTCAACCTCGGAGATGTTTCTGGCTTCCCAGAGCCCGGTAGGCCCCGTGCGAACCCAGTCAATCAGCTCACTGCCTTCTCTTCTAAAAAGGCTCAGATTTCCGAAAAAATTGGCGTCGCCTAATTTCAAACCTGCTTCGTACGCCCATGCTTTCTCAAGGGTCAGGTCCGGGTTTCCCTTGTTGGCGGGGCTGTCATAGTACAGCTCGGTATAAGAGGGGATACGAAATGAGCGGCCCACGGAAGCGAAAAACCGCAACATTTCAGTAGCCTGGTATCCCAGATCGACCCCAGGCCAACCCCGCCAGCCCCAGTCTGCGCAGTAACGCAGAGCCAGTCCCGGCACAAAAACACTTTTGTCCGTCTCCAGCCGGTACTCGAAAAACAGGCCTCCCCTTGTCCGTGCATGGTCTCCGAGGTTACTGCTCTCTATCGTGTCCCGCAACAGTTCACCACCAGAGGCAAAAGAACCCCACCTGGTTTCGTTGATCGTAGCCTGAATCTCCATTCCGTAAAGATCAGTCCTGTGACGATTGCGGAACCACTGCGGCCTGGCCCTGTCCAGGATGAAGTCATCCCAGTGCCGTCTCCAATGGAGCTTCGGGCAAAAACTGATGTTGTCATGGACAAAATCTCCTGCGGCAGCAAGGAACCGGGTCCTGGTCTGTTCCCATTCGTTTGGAAACAGATCAGAGTAAAAGCTGTCAGCGCCGAATTCTTTATCTGTGTATCCATAGGTGAAATCGATTTCCTGCAGGCCTATTTTCAATGTAGTTCCGTAGAAAATGTTCAAGATATCGAAATCAGTGGCGTCTGTATACCCTGCTGAACTTGTCTTGGAGAGAGATAGACGATTTCTGGTACCATTCAAAGGATAGCTGAGCGACAATGAACCCCGGGCAAATTCGTGCTCGCCAACCGTGCCGCTGAAAGCTGCTTTTTTCTCTTCCTTCCGTGTGATGATATTGATCACACCGCCGAACGCATCGGGCCCATAAAGCCGCGAGCCGGGGCCTTTTAAAATCTCGACCCTGTCTATATCATCCAGGGTCAACGGCAAATCGAGGTTATGGTGCCCGGTCTGTGGATCGTTTACTTTGATGCCGTCGATAAGGATGAGCGTCTGGTCAAAGGAGCCTCCCCGTATGGAAGCCTCGGCCTGGACCCCGTGTGGTCCCCTTCTCCTCAGATCCAACCCGGAAGCATAACCC
>JBKHJD010000153.1:0-5492 GCA_046538315.1 Syntrophobacteria bacterium | reverse complement strand
AAATTGCTTTGCGACCCCTTCTGACCCCATTTGCTTAATAAACTCACGCTAGGTATGTGGTTGCTTCTAGCGGTTCGCAGGGTCGTCGCTGGAGCTGTCCCGGTCCTCTTCCTCCCTCGCCTGGCGCTTGACGTAGTTGGCCGCACAGCTTACCAGGATGAGCATGCCCAGAATCATGAGCATGAACTCACCTTCCTTGTAGGCACGATACAGGCCGATGCACACTACCACTATACCTACCGCCACGCTGCCCAGTAGTAATGAAAAACTCATCAGGCGCTCTTACCGAAGAAGGCCCGGGTACTGCAATAGGGGTGATTTTTCTAGCTCTTTTTGGAAGTTTGGACCATAAATGAGCTGACCTGTTGCCTGACCCGTCCCTTACCACATTTGGGGCATTTCACTTTGCCCTTTTCATGCTCGCTTACGGACATCGCCACCGTGAATGGCTTTTTGCAGCTCAGGCACTGATATTCGTACGTGGGCATAAGGGGCCTCCTGACCGATTCCCTGTAGTACTCTTTTTCTATCTTCCCCTGATCTATGGAGATTATAGCGAGTCGGAGAGTACTCTGTCAACGAAGATCGGGGGGTGACTCCGCGACTGTTTTGCCTCCTGTTTCCCTACCCTCGAATGCCCGCGTACATCCATCCCAGCTGCGGGAGAGTGTTCCATCCGAACCATTGTCTTCAGGACACCAGAGCTCGATCTGGAAATGTCTGCTCGGTTGGGCACACGGCAGATACGTCATGAAGACGCGGGGGCGAAGGCCCTCATCAAAAGACAAGCACGTATCAGGATTGTATCAGGTGATCTGTCGCTTCCTTTTTTGCTTGACAGTATTTTCGAGAGGGAGAAAATATAATATAAAGGAATCGACATCATGAAGTATTGTCTTTGACCAGAGATCTGTTGAGGCACAGAAACCAAAAAGGAGTGAACGTTGTAGAAAACCAGACATGGTGCCGGAACTGAAAAAGCAGGGAGCGGAAGTCGGCACCCTCCACCCGAGGGCGAATGGACAATCCGAGGCCACCTCCACGTTATCATCCTCCAAGCCACCTACTCCCTCTGAGTTCAACCCCGGATGCAAAAGACTTGCTGTACCTGGAACCGGACCCGAATCACCTGAAGCCACAACCAGAAAAAATCCCGCAGACGCTCCTCTGCACCACACTCGACCACGCGAAGGGCCCTTTATATTTGAAGGCCTTGCGAATGTCGATCCGCTGTACGTTTTTGGCCTTCCACGGGTGGTGAGTTGAAAGGAGGTGTAAGCCATGACCGCCACAGTGACTCGGGCACGCGAGAGCTCCGGCGATGAAATAACCTATATGCGACCCGTGTCCAACTGCGCCGGGTGCGGAGACACCAAGGTATCCTGGTCGGTGTCCGAGGGCATGAAGAGGTTCAACCGGAGCCTTGGACTCAAAGGCCGAGACAGGTACCGGGTGATCTATGCGGCTGACCGGGGGTGTGGCAACCTTCAGGGTTACCACGCCTACCGCATAGTGGACACCATCTTCTGCATGGGCTCCGGGGTTATCCTCGGCGAGGGTATAAAGGAATCCTGCTCGGAGCGGCAGGTGGTGGTAACCGCCTCGGGCGACGGGGGATACAACTTCAATATGAGCGGCTTCAAGTTCGCCGCCAAGAACAAGCAATGGGGAGCCATAGCCATAGTCTATAACAACTACAATATCCGGATGACCGGCGGCCAGATGCCCCTGGAGGTGGACTTCGACAGAGAGGGCTCGGCCATGGGCTTTGAGGTAATTCACATAAATCCCTACCGGGTGGATGAAAACGCCGAGCTCTTCAAAGAGCTCATGGGCCGCTACTTCAACAAAGACAAGGTTATGGTGGTGGCGGACGGGGTGTGCGTGGTGGACATGATCAGGGAAACCAGGGGTGTAGGCCTCACTCTGGGCCACTTTGTGAAAAGCAACGAGTGCCTGGATCTCAAATTCGAACAAGAAAAAGAGCGCATCGCCCGGGAGGAACCGGAAAAGCTCAAGGACCTTCCCAGGTTCAAGTGCCGGCTGTGTGGCATAGGGCTAAGGTGTCATGCGCTCCTCAACAACGATCCGACTCTGTGCCTCGGCTGCGGTGCCTGCAAGCAATTCCCCTGCCCCGTCGGCGCCCTGAGTTTCCAGGGTCCCAGCTTCGCCGATTCTACCAGCATCACCGAACTCGTCAGGATACACAAGCAATAGGAGGACGGCGTGGCTGAAGAAAGACGACTCACCATCTCCAACCCGGCCATAGGCGGCTCCGGCTACCTCACCCTGGCGACTATGCAGGCGGATGCGGCAATTTTCGCGGGCTTTCACGCCGCAGTCCACCAGTGCCGGGGCCTGGCCCAGGCCGGCGGGCCATTGTGCGTGGACGTGGTGATACGTGAAAACGAAGTGGCGGGAGCGGTTCCTCATTACGTGGACTATGTGAACGGCTTTGAATTATGCGAGGCATGGCGAGCAATTTCCTCTGTTCAGGACTTCAACAGGGCGTTCCCCCGGGGGCTAACCGTGGTGGCGGATTTCTTTGTAGAGAGACCTATTCTCGTCACCGCCAGCCGCAAGGGTCCGAGATACCTGACAAAAGAGGAATTTATCAAAAAATTCGAGGCACGCATCGACGAGGGCTACGATCTGAGGGTGGTGGCCTACGAGTTCAGCAAACACCGGTTCCCTGCCATACTCAAGGGACCGTTCTCCTTTGGCGTTATCGTGGCAGACATCGGAGTCAGAAAAGACGACCGGTTCATAGCCCTGCCTCGAGAGGCGGCCATAGAGGGAATACTCAGCAACGTCCCCACCAAGAAGGGAAAATTCGCCGACGAGGAGCGGCGGCGGTTCAATCGCTACGTCTTCGAGCGAGGGCATGAAGCCAGGGAGCAGTTCGCTGGGGAGAAAGACGCACGTATCATGCTGATTTGACATCGCCGAGATTCGGCCTCTGAGAAATAGAGCCGCTGGTACACTGCTCTGTCTGACCAGGGCTATGCGACCGCAAGCAGAGGTAACGCCATCTCGTGAGGAAAAATAAACGTTACCGGCTTGGATCGGGCCCGGCGGGAAGCTTGCAGCCTTCCCCGAGAAACAGGGGCAGTTCGGCAATGCATACCGGCCCCACCCGCACCTGCCAGTCTATCTGCTGTTCCAACGGTTCTTTGAGCTCTGAGGCAAAGCCAGGAATAAGCAGTTCCCGTCGTACCTGTCTGTCGTGGAGGTGCGTCTGTTCCAGGGCACCGCGTATTTTCTCCGCTGTCAATGAGTGGTAAACCATTGCCATATCCACGGTGTCTCCACGGCAGTCCACGAAGAGCAGCCAGAATGGACTGAGGCTAAAGGCAATGATGCTGGTGAGAACCTCTTGAGTAAACTGGCTGTTGCCGGAAACGAGTACCAGGGTGGACTCGTCCGCATGGTTGATCTGGGTAAGACCCGGAGAAGCCGGACGAGGCAACTCCAGGGCCGGAACTTCGGGAAAGATCTGCTCGGCCCGAAGGGCGAGCTGGAAGGCCCTTATCTGGTTGTCACTCAGAAACGGGCAAAGCGCAGGGCTTCGGCTGCCGGTTTTCATCTTTTGCACGAACTCGACGCAGGAGGGCTCCCCGCATTGCTGGCAGTCGGTTCCGGGAAGGTATTTATGAAAATCGATTGTATTCAGGTAAAGATCGGCAGTTATCATCGAGCTAGTGGGATCAGTTGAGCGTGAAACGGCCCTTCTTTTTGAGGTGGAGCACAACAATTTGAGATGAAAGGAAAAAAATAGCAGGGCGCTGTACGAACCTTTCAGATCTCGCCGCGTTGAGATTCCTGCCACTGCCTGACATAGTTCTCGAGCCTGAAAAGATCCAAACGGCCGAGGTCAATGAATTTCAATCCCAGGCCAGTGTCGCCGCAGGGTTCATCCTTGGGGCATATCCAGACAACCTCGGCTTGAGAGACCAACAAGCCGTGGTCTCTGGGTAGATGGACGTTGATGTATACGCGTTCACCCACAGGGAATGTCCTGTTGGTGCGAACGAACACACCAACCGGGCTGATATTCTTTGTCTTACCTTTGGTAGCCCCTTCTCTGCCCAGAAGACAGAAGGCTGCATTGGTCCTTACCCGGGGGAACCGCCTTTCGTTCTTCATAACAATCGTCCTTTACCCGTTGTTGCAAAACAAAACGCTTTGTCGTCACTTTGTTGCTGTGTTCGGCCCTGGTCTGATTCAAAGGCGGTTACATCAAGCCTCCGGCGCGAGCCCACAGCTAATTTTCTAACCCTTTATGCAACAACGGGACTTGTGATAGTTTATAGGTATTTATCTATCCCTGCGGCATAAATAGCATAAAATTCAAAAAAAGGATAGGAAAATTACAGGGTTCACCGTGGATGACGATCTGTTCAGGGATTACCGAAATCTTCTTGCCAAGGTTGAGGAGTTCAGCGCCCGCATCAGGAGCAAATACTGCGATCACCTTGCCTGTCGGCACGGATGCATGGAGTGCTGCCAGCAGAATCTGAGCCTGCTCCCCGTGGAGTTCTATTTTCTCCTCCAGGGACTCCGCCAGCTTCCAAAGGAAACCCGAAGCAGGCTGGGCCGCCACCCCAGCTCCTCCGGGCCCTGCGTCCTCCTGCATGGTGGGGGCTGCCTGCTCTATGATCGCCGTCCCATTATCTGCCGGACTCACGGCCTGCCGTTGCTTATCAGTGAGGATGGCAAGCAAAGAAGGGATTGCTGCCCGAAGAACTTCGCCGCAAAACCTCTTGACCACCTTCCCGAAAGGGATATCCTCCACCTCGATCGACTGAACGCGCTCCTGGTTTCAGTCAACATGCTTTTTGCATTGAAAACCGGGATGGAATCCGGCGGGAGAATAAAGACTTCTCGGCTGGCCGGCGAGATCCTCTGACTCGGGCCACCGCACCGGCCTTGCCTAGCCGGTTCACAACGAAGACCGCCTGTCAACCCTTCCGTCGCACTGCTGTCGCCAGCTGTTGTTTGAAGGCATCGAAACGTGCGGCCTGTCTTGGATACCTGCTCCTCGCTTTCGCCAGCAACCGCCGCAGCTGGCGGTTGCGGGGAAACAGGAGACTGAGACCGATGAGAATGAAGAGAATCCCCTGGAGCACCGGCAGGAAAAGACCCACAACACCAAAGGCGAGAAAAGCAGTACCGATGATGTACCGGAGTATCCGTTTTATGGGCATCTGGGCATTCTCATACGTGTTGGTCACAGAAAAACGCAAACCACCTGCCATTCAGGTGCGTTTGTCTGCCCCCTACTATAGTGAATACCCCCGAGCCTGGCAAGCTCGCAGTTCCGTGTATGCGATGCATTCGGTCGCGGGAATGCAGCACACGACGAGGCGGTTTCCGAAAAGCGGCCGCAAAAATCCGCAAGAAGTCTTGAAATTGGTCCCGTTGATCTGCCCACCGTCTCTCCCCGTTTTCCCCTGACTGCGTCTTTCCGTCACCTCGTCTCACGTCATCCC
>JBKHJD010000152.1:0-5501 GCA_046538315.1 Syntrophobacteria bacterium | reverse complement strand
ACCGCGTCCCCTGCTTCTGGGCGGCTACGATGTTGTAAAAAATCAGTCCAAACCGGCCCGGCGTTACGTCCCTGTCGGAGCGACTTACTTTTTCAAAGGCAATCCGGCCTTGAAAGAGAACGTGTCGGTGATTTCCGATTACGGCGCCGAGCTCGGCTTTGGCCAATTCATCATCGGGAGGTGGTAAAAATGTTTCAAAGCACGATGTTTCTCTTCATTTACACCGAAACCCCGCTCCACGCGGGAACGGGGCGCGGCCTGGGAGCGATAGACCTGCCCATCCAGCGGGAACGCATCACCAATTATCCCATTATCCAGGCTGGTAGCTTGAAAGGCCGACTGCGAGCGGAGGGGCGAGGCCGACTCCTAGAGAACGAGTTCGTTACGATTTTCGGTCCTGAGACCGACCGTGCCTCTGACCATGCTGGCGCTCTTTCCCCCGGCGACGCCCGGCTGCTGTTACTGCCGGTCCGCTCTCTGGCCGGGGTCTTTGCCTGGATCACCTCGCGGCAGGTGTTGCAGCGGCTGCTGCGGGACCTGACTGTAGCCAAAGCGCAGAACCCGGATTACGAAACGGCTTATGAGAAGCTGCACTCGGCTTTGGAGAAGATAATAGAGCAACCACCCGAACCGGTGAGTGATGAGGCGGAACGCTGGGCATTAGTGGGCTCACAACCTCAGGTGATTGCCGGGGGCGATGTAGTCCTGGAAGAATTCGCCTTTGTCCCCAAATCCAACGATGGTATCGGCCAGGCTGTCGAGGAGATTGGCAAGTGGCTGGCCAACAACGCCTTGCCTGACGCACCCGAATATGCCTACTGGAAAGGGGCGCTACCCCGCCAGCTGATCATCCTGCCCGAAGACGACTTTCGTGACTTTTGCCTGTTTGGGGTAGAAGTAGCCACCCGCGTTGCGCTCAATCCAGATACCAAAACAGTTAAAGAAGGCCCCTGGAATGAAGAAATGCTGCCTGCCGAAACCCTGCTATATGCCCCCTTGCACGCTACGCCGGCCCGCACCGAGGCGCCGGATGACCTGAAAGAAGCTCGCCAGATTCTGGCCAAAATCCGTAGCTTGAACTTGACCCGCACCGTGCTGGGCGGCGATGAAACGGTAGGCCGGGGTATCGTTCATCTTCGCTTCTGGGATGGCCAGGGCGAGAGCCAATCAACCGGGGAGGTCACCAATGGCTGAGCAAAACTTTACATCCAAACGACAGACTACCGAACAGCGCCGGGCAGCCAATGCCTGGCAGGAGGTCGAGCAGGCTGGAAAAACACTGAAGCAAAAACAGGGTGACTACAAAAGACTGGTGCGCAGCATCGTGGCTGACGTTCTGAACCACGGCCTAGGACAGGTGTTGGCATTCCTGCGGGCCAAAGGGTATGAGAACGGCCGGGAAAAACAAGATGACCATCACGCCCTGCTTTACAGGCATCTAACCGACTGGATTTGCGGCGAAATGGGCTGGAGCAATACCGACCTCCTCAGAAAATTAACTCAAGGGGGAGCCACCACGGCCCACTATCGCCGTGCCACAGTTGAAGCGATGGCTTATCTGGAATGGCTGAAACGCTTCGCCGAAGCTGAGTTGGAGGGAGGAGCACAATGAAAAAGCGACACTCAGGTCGTGACCAGAGAGGCCCTTCTCAACCGCAGGGGCGTCCCTTGAAATTGCCTCTGCCTAGCCCAACCAGTGGTGTGGTCGAAAGGCATATTGGTGCCTGTCAGAATCCGGGCCTGGTCTACGAGCGGTATGTCAAATATCTTCACACGGGTGATGATTGGAGCCTTACCCCCAATACCAGAGCCAGAGAGGAAAATCCTAAACAAGAAGCGCTTACGGCAACAATTGCGGCTCAAAATCGCCTGAGCAGCTTTGTTAATTTATGGCAAGGCTTCCAGGAGCGATGGGACTCTACTACAAATGAGGCATTAACTTTTCAAGCCAACCCTGCCTGGCGTTTTGTCACCGGCCTAGGGCGAGGCGGTCCATTGGAGGTGGGCTTCACCTTTCATCGCATCTATGGCTTTCCCGTCATCCCCGGCAGTAGCCTTAAGGGACTGGCCCGGATCAAGGCTCTGGTTGAACTGTCCGAACGCCTTTCCGGGCCCCTTGGCGACTTGAACTGGCTTGATACACCCGAAGAGGCTGACTTTGAGCAAAAGCTGACCGAGTGTTTGCCGCCCCCCAACACAGAAACGCAACAACTGACCCGTGGGTTTCGCCTCGCCTTTGGCACCACAAAGCAGGCCGGCGCAGCGGTTTTCTTCGATGCCATCCCGGTCAATCCGCCGCAATTGGAACTGGATGTAATGACTCCTCACTTTTCCAGGTACTATCAAGATGGCGACACCCCGCCCGCCGACTGGGATGACCCGAAACCGATCCCTTTCCTGACAGTGGGTAAAGGTACTCGTTTCCGCTTCGCCGTGGGATGGCGTGGCGAGAAAGACGGAGGAGCGCATCGGCAAGCCAGGCAATGGCTAGAGGAAGGGCTCTGCGAGCTGGGTCTGGGAGCAAAAACTAGCGCGGGGTATGGATACTTCAAGTGAGAAGGAAAACCTGGGTATTTACCAGACTGATGGGACTGAAGGGTTCGTCCGGAGTAATAGCTGGATTGATAAGCCGGTTAGCCCGGTCAGATCGATCCGCAGCGGCCGCTGATACCACAGGTAGTGGAGCTGGCTGCTCAATGCAGGCTTTCTCCAGCGGAGTGGCAGACCTTGCCCATCTTGATCAATCCGCCGGCGCTTCACTGGGTGGCGGTGACACTGCTGGCTGAAATTCACGGCCGCTGCGGGTACTTCCCGCCGGCTGTCAGGCTGCGGCCGGTGGACGGGGTCCTGCCGCACCGTTACGAGGTGGCCGAAGTGCTGGACCTTCAGGCGGTGCGAGACGAGGCAAGGCAAAGGCGAATCCCGTAGGGTGTGCCAAGCGCAGCGCGGCGCACCGCAGATCATGTGAACGGATTTTCTGCTTGGCGGTGCGCTTCGCCTCCGGCTCAGCACACCCTACAGTGAATAGGCGGGCAAAACGGGCACGGTCTTGTAGGGTGCGCTAAACGCAGTGCAGCGCACCGTAATTCTTGGGGATTTGACAGCAGGGGAGACCACGACTATAAGTGAAGGAGCACAAGGGAATGACCTGAGAGTGTCCTTGAGGGGGAAGACATCCTATGACCTGGCAGGCAATTCAGGAGACTTTGGCAGAATGGTGTGCTCAGCGGCCGGAAGTGCTGGCCGCATACCTTTTCGGGTCACGCGCAGAGGGTCGAGCCGGGGCTGAGAGCGACCTCGACCTGGCGCTGCTGGCCCGCCCGGACCTGCCCCACCAGACCCTCTGGCGGCTGGAAGACCGGTGGGCAAGCGAGGTGGCTCGACTGTTCGCGCCCGGCTTTCGGACCGATGTCTTCGTGCTAAACCTCGCCCCTTTGACCGTACGCTTTCAGTTGATCTCCCGAGGACGTGTGCTCTGGGCCAGGGACACCTGCAAGGTGGCCGAATTTGAATCCTACGTGCGGCGGCTTTCCTGGGATTTCCAGCCCTACCTGCGAGTCTACCAGCGGAGTCTGGAGAACGGAATCAAGGAGACATGGGATGCCACTCAACGTGCCCGCTATCGAAATGCGCTTGAGCAAACTCGAGCAGTACATAAGCGAGTTGAAGCGGCAGCAAGAACAGAATCGTGAGACCTTTGTCCGGGATTTTCGCTCACAGCTTATCGTTGAACGCGCGTTTCAGGCGGCGATTGAATGCTGCATAGACACTGCGAGCCACGTGATCTCCGTCTACGGCCTCGAAAGGCCGGAGGAGCAGCGCGATCTCTTTCTGATCCTTGGCCGTGCCGGTTACTTCGATGAGGAGTACGTCCAGGCCATGTCCGCCATGGTGAGCTTCCGCAACCGTCTCGTTCATTTGTACTGGGATGTCGATCCGGGACGTCTCTATCAGTACCTCCAGGAAGACCTGGGACTGCTGGAGCGGTTTAGAGACTGGTTGCTGCAGCTCATCGAGGTCGCGCGCGAGAAACACGAATGATCCTCCTCAACTTCGCCCATCCCCTCACTGATGCTCAACTGGCGCAGGTCGAAACCTTCATCGGCAAGAAGGTAGATCGGGTGGTGGAGGTCAGATCATGCAAACGAATTATGTAGGGTGCGTTGAACAGAGTGAAGCGCACCGGCAATTCATCTGAGCGAATCATGTGGGGTGCTGCCAAGCACAGCGCGGCGCACCGCGAATCACCAAAACGAATAACGCAGTTCACGGAAGCGAATCATGTAGGGTGCCGCCGGCAGGCGCACCCCAATTCATGCAAGCAGCCATGTAGGGTGCGCTGAACGAAGTGCAGCGCACCGCAAGGCTGCTGAAAGAACGAGGTAGTGACAATGATCAGGGACCAGGAACTGTGGAAAAGGTTCGAGGCAAAACTATCGCGTGAAAAACCCGCAAGCCTGGAGGAGAATCTGCGAATCGTAGAGGCGCTGTACCAAGAAGCCAGGGGGCTCGGCGTTTTCCCCTCGAGTGATCCGTTGGAAGGGATCGAGGTTGACATCAAAGTGGCCAGGGTGGTGAACAGTGTTTGAAGAACTCCTGAGAAAGCTGGCTGAGGAACTGGATCGGCGAGCGATCCCTTACATGATCATCGGCGGCCAGGCCTTGCTGCTTTATGGTGAGCCTCGCCTGACCAGAGACATTGACGTAACCCTCGGGATGGATGCAAGCCAGGTGCATATCGTCCGCGAAATGTTGGATTCTCTGGAATTCGCTCCACTGGTCAAGGATCTGGAAGGGTTTGCCCGGAAGACATCGGTTGTTCCTGCCATAGACGAACCAAGCGGAATTCGAACAGATTTCATCCTTTCCTTCTCGGAGTACGAGCAGTTGGCGATGCAAAGGGCCACGACCGTGCGGATGCGCGAATACCCTGTGAAGTTTGCCTCCAAGGAGGATCTGGTCATCCACAAAATCATTGCCGGCCGTCCAAGGGATCTGGAGGATGTGAGAAGCGTCCTGCGCAAACAGAGCATGGACAAGGAATATATAATGAAATGGCTCGGCGCTTTTGAGCAGGGTTTGAGTGGAGATTTCCGCCGCACTTTTGCATCTATTTATGAGGAGGTTCAGAAGGAGTGAGTTCATGATGGAACGTTTCATGGTGCCATGTGTTTTCTGAGATCTGGATAGCGGCATGATCCTCCTTAACTTCTCCCATCTTCTTGCTGATGCCCATCTGGCGCAGGTCGATACCCTGCCGGCCGGAAGATTGAGCGGGTGTTAGAAATCAACAGCCACATCGACCCTCCAGCAGCCGCTGATCCCGTAGGTGACGGCCATGGCCGATCGGTGCAGCAAGGTCCCATCACCGCCGGGTATGAGGCGGCCGAGGTCCTGGACCTTCAGGGTCAGGGTGTGGTAACTGGTCACGGGGTGAATGCTGGGACATTGTCTCCGCTTACGCTCGGGCTGCTTCAATCACGGAGGCTAGACCCCATAGG
>JBKHJD010000151.1:0-5530 GCA_046538315.1 Syntrophobacteria bacterium | reverse complement strand
GTCCGGGCTGCGGCAACGGCATCGTGCTGGGCGCGCTCATCCGGGCCATCGACCGACTCGGCTACAGCAAGGATGAGGTGGTTCTGGTCTCGGGCATCGGCTGTTCCGGTCGACTGCCGGTATATGTGGATTTCAACACCTTGCACACCACCCACGGCAGGGCGCTGACCTTTGCCACCGGTATCAAAATGGCCAACACCGCTTTGAGGGTGATTGTGGTCATGGGCGACGGGGACGCTACCGCCATCGGCGGCAACCATTTCATCCATGCAGCGCGGCGCAATCTGAACCTCACCGCCATTATCATGAACAACAACATCTACGGGATGACCGGAGGACAGTATTCACCCACCACGCCCTATGGTATGCGGGCCACCACCGCCCCGTACCGTAACATTGAACACGCCTTCAGCATTGCCGAGTTGGCTGTCACTGCGGGTGCAGTCTTCGTGGGGCGGGGTACGGTCTATCATGCCCGGTTGCTGGACAAGCTCATTGAACAGGCCCTGGTAAAACGAGGCTTCGGGGTGGTGGAGATCATTACCCACTGTGCCACCCAGTATGGACGAAGAAACGAGATGGGCTCCGCAGTGGAGATGATGAAGTGGCAGAGGGAGCACGCGGTGCGAATCGAGAAGGCGGCGGATATGAGCGAGGAGGAGCTGAAGGACAGATTCACCATCGGTGTGCTGGTGGACCGTGATCTGCCCATTTATACCGAGGAATACAACAAGGTGCGGAAGACGGCCAGGGAGAGTAAGAACTAGGCACCAAGCACTAGGCACCAAGCAGTAAGCACTGGGGACTGAGCAGCAGGCAAAGTGCAAGATGCTTGATACTGGATGCTGGATGCTGGATAACCAATGACCAGTGACCAATGACGAATGACCAGCAAGCAGCGGGCAGCAAAGGACAGAGGTCGGAGGTCAGAGGTCAGCAAGCAGCAGCCAGCCGTGAAGTACTGAGTGCTGAGTACTGAGTAAACCGAACGAACACAAATCGGCGTTTTGATACTGACTCCTGACGGGCTATGATTGTTTAGGAGTGATCATTCTCGGAATTCATGAGAATTGATCAAGAAGTGATGGATAGAGATTGGTTTTTGATACTCAGTACTCAGCACTCAGACCTCAGTCCTAACTAATGACTAATGACCAATGAATAGCATATGAGCGAGTGACGGGGATGCGCTACGAGATTCGTTTGAGTGGGTCCGGAGGCCAGGGTCTTATCCTCGCCGGAATCATCCTGGCAGAGGCGGCGGGCATTCATCAGAATAAATACGTGGCCCAGACCCAGGCATACGGTCCGGAAGCCCGGGGTGGTGCGAGCAAATCCGAGGTCATCGTCAGCGACGAAGAAATTGACTACCCCAAGGCCACAAGGCTCGACCTTCTGCTTGCTATGAACCAGAAATCCTGCGACAGTTACTACTTCGACCTGAAGCCTGACGGCCTGCTGGTTGTGGACTCCACCTTCGTTGTCCAGACTCCCACGACGAAGGCTATTCGCATCCCTTTCACTGAAATCGCCCGCAAGCAGCTGGGCAAGGAGATGGTGGCCAATATCGTCGCCCTGGGCGCAATTGCCACCCTGACCAAGGTAGTGTCCCTCAAATCCCTGGAGGCTGCGGTTCTCGCCCGGGTTCCTCCAAAGACGGAAGAGTTGAACCGCAAGGCACTGCAACTTGGCAGCAAACAGGCCCGGGCCGTTTTGAAAAAAGAGAGGAAAGCAGGCTAGGGGGACCTGTGTTCGGTTTATGAGAATACTGCTCACCAATGACGACGGCATCTATGCCAAGGGAATTGAAGTTCTCCATGATGAGCTCCGCCATGACAACGACGTGGTGGTGGTTGCTCCCGAAACCGAGCGGAGCGCAGTGGGACATGCCATAACCCTCACCGATCCCCTCCGGGTGAAAGCCATCAATCGCAACGGCCTTTTCTTCGGCCATGGTGTCAACGGTACCCCGGCGGACTGTGTCAAACTTGCAATCGATGCGCTCCTGGAAGAACCGCCTGATGTGGTGGTCTCAGGAATCAACCTGGGTCCCAATGTGGGCATTAACGTCATCTATTCCGGAACGGTCTCCGCAGCTACCGAAGGCGCCATCCTGGGTGTGCCCGGCATCGCGGTTTCCATCAACTCGTACAGGGACCCGGATTTCACCCCCGCCGCTTGCTTTGTCAGGCTGCTGGTACGCCGGGTGGCAGAAAAGGGCCTGCCTCCCCACGTGTCGCTGAACGTGAATGTGCCGGCCCTGCCGATCGACAAGATCCGGGGAGTGAAGGTAACCAGGCAGGGAGTTACCCGGTTTGTGGAGAAATTTGATCGGCGGGTGGACCCGAGGGACAACGTCTACTTTTGGCAGTGCGGCAGCACTCCGCCCTTCGAGGAGGACGGCGATACAGATGCGAGCGCCCTGGCGCGCGGCTATATCTCGGTTACTCCCATCCATTACGATCTGACCAATCACAATTTTCTGGACAGGCTGCGGGAATGGTCCCTGCCGGATATTTGCGAAGAAGCAGGCAGCGCGGAGCCGGCCGTGGCCGGCACCGGACGGGGAGGAAGAGGCACCGGCAAGGCCCAGATGGCAAGGGGCAAGGGATAAAGCCCGAGACGCAATACAGAAGTTTACGCCAGAACTCGGGCGAAAAATCCTCTCGACGTAAGGTGTCATCGTAGGGTGCGCTGAGCATTAGCGAAGCGCACCGCAATTCATTGATTTTAATTATTTGACGGTGGGTCAAGGGCCATGCTCTGACATTGACATGATAGGGCGGCCGTGCTACGAAAAATATTCTCGTTGATTGACGACAGGCGCCCGTAGCTCAGCTGGACAGAGCGCCGGACTACGAATCCGTAGGTCGCGTGTTCGAATCACGCCGGGCGCACCAGGTAACTCAGCAGGTACCGGGGCCTTGAGCTTCCGGTGCCTGTTTTTTTGTGTTTCTTGGCGGGATTTGGGCCGAGGCAGCAGAGGCTGAGCGGTAGCGAAGTCCCGCTGCAAGCGGGATTCGAATCACGCCGGGCGCACCAGGTAATTTCAAGGGGTTAGGATACCGTTTCCAACCCCCTTTTCTTTTTTTGGACAGTTCATGGCATAATTTTTGTTAACCATTCTTATTGACTGTTACTTTTGCCTTCCTGGTAGAGCAGGTTCAAAGAAGTTCCATCTTTGGACACCCCTGCATTTTCAATGTACATCCTGCCGCATTCACTGCACTGCAGGACCCACGTTCCATCGACCTCCAGGACCTACCACTTCAACAGCCTGAATTTATAATTTTATGGACGTCCGCCTTCCCTTTGACGTGCCGCCAATCTTGTCAATTTGAACTGCCCAGGAAACACCTGAATACACCCGAACCCAGGGTTTCCTCAGCCAATTCGACCAGGTGGCTATGATGGGTAAAGAAGATCACCTGGGTCTTGTGTGAGATCTCACCAAGAATCTCTAGGGCAGCTTGGGCGCGGTTGTTGTCAAACCTGATCAAGATGTCGTCCACGATAAACGGCATGGGCTCGCTCTTCTGCAGATAGGCTTCCAGGCTGGCCAGTCGCAGTGCCAGGTAGAGCTGGTCCGTGGTGCCATCGCTCATGCCTTCGACCCCAATCAACTCTCTGCCGCCAGGCCTGACTCCCATGAGGACCGGCTCACCCCGCTGATTGTACTCGGCCCGAACCCCTTCAAAGGAACCCAGCGTAAGTCGAGAAAACAACTCGTTGGTCCGTTCGAGGATGGGCCCCTGGTGTTTTTCCCGGTATTGCTCAATGGTCCGCGCCAGAACTGCTGAGGCAAGCCGGAGGCGCACGTATTTCTCGACCGCTGTTTCCAGGTGTCCTAGGAGTTGCTGCCTCTTTTCGGCAAGGTCGGCGGCTGAGGCGCTGCCCTTCATCCCCTCCAGCACAGTCCTTGCCCTTCCGATTGCCTGGTCGAGGTCTGAGCGCTCCCCCCCTAGCTCCTCGCCCTCCTCCCGCAAACGCTCGATCCTGGTCTCCAGGGTGTCAGGGTCCTCCTGTTCGGCCATGGCGACAAATTCATCCACGGTTGCGCCGCCGCCCAGTTTTCTAAGCTGTTTCTCAAGCTCCTCCAACTCATTTTCGATCTTCAGCTTGATCGTTGAACGTCTCTCTGCCTCGGCCAGCTCGTCGTAGCTTTCGCAGCCCGCTTCCTTGCACATGGAGGCCAATTCCGCGCCGACTTCGGAAATCGTCTTCTGCGTCTCTTTGAGTTTCTGGATTTGTCTTTCGTATTGTTTCTGCAAGCCTTCTTTTTCGGTCTTCCCCTCCCGGGCCCGTTTGAGTCTGGCATTTAATTCCGATACCTGCCGCTCTGCCTTCAGCGCCCTCAACTCCGGTGCGACCCTTTCGGCCAATTCCCCCAAGTCCTGGCTGAACTTTTCCGCATCCCGGTCGATGCCCCTGATCCGCTTTTGAATAGTTTCAGCTTCTCTCAGCTTGTCGAAGAGTTCTTTGAGTCCTTCAATAAAGGCGCTTGCCTGCCCCGGGGTCGCCTCACCGCCCAGACCCAGTGGGGAAACTGCCTCTTGCCAATGGCGCTGCCACTGGTCCAGGTCAGAGTCGATCCCCTCTGCCTTGGCGCGGGCCTCCTGGATATGCCTCTCCAGCGTCTTCATATCGGAAAGGAGCTGTTCCTTTGTCCTGCCAAGCTCTTCCTGCCTTCTTATGACCCGCTGGCATCTCCTGATCAAATCCTGCAGCGTTTCTCCCGCAGCGGCTGCAGGCTCGCCCAGTGCCTGAAGGGATTGGTCCAGGTCATTGCCGCGCCTTTCTATGTCGGTCCTGAGGGCTTCAGCCTTGGCCCGGCGCACCCTGAGCTTCGATACCTCCTCGGCAGCGGCCTTCAGCTCCTGGCACCAGGATCGCATCTCCCTCGGGGTCAATGGCGTTATGCCGGAATCTTGCCACAATACGCTCCATTCCAGGTCCACCCGGGCCAGCCTTTCGGTTGCCTCCGCCAGCTCCTTTCCAATCCGCTCAAGCTGAGTGCTTTTCGTTTGCTCATCTGCAAGCAGCTTGGCCTTGGCCGCCACTCTGTCGGCTTCGCGTCTGAGCCTATCCGCAATTTCATCGGCCTGCTTGACGCTCAACTCATAGACCTCCGCCAGGGTTCCGTCTGATTTGACTGATGCGGCAAACCGCGCCACCGTCTCGGCATCCTCCCGCCCCTCCTCCAGGGCCTTCCTGACCAACCCCCAACCCTCATCCCTCAGTTTCCGGGCATCAATAAGGTCCTGCTCGGTGGGAACCTCTTGTTCGAGGCGCAGGCTCTCTATGCTTCCGCGGACTGCGATCAGCTCCTGTTCGATCTCGGCTGCGACAGATTTCAGGCGGTTTACCTCCTCGCTTGCTTCGGCCAGTTCCTTCTCAAAACGGTCAATGGTCTCAAGCACAGGAATCTTCAGGGTCTCCACTTCCTCCAGTTGCCCCAGCCGTAATGGTTGCCGTGCCAGCGCTGCCCGCAGTAACTGTTCGGAGCTCTCTATTTCGGAAAATTCGGAAT
>JBKHJD010000150.1:0-5544 GCA_046538315.1 Syntrophobacteria bacterium | reverse complement strand
GCCCACGTCGTTGCGGCCCAGGTCCACCAGCATCACATGCTCCGCCTGTTCCTTGGGGTTGCCGCGCAGCTCTTCCTCCAGATGCCAATCTTCTTCTGGATTCCTTCCTCGAGGACGCGTTCCGGCAATGGGCCGCAGCGCCACTCGCCCGTCTTCCAGACGGACCAGCACCTCCGGCGAGGCGCCGATAACGACGTCACCGTTGAAGTCCAGATAGTACATGTACGGAGACGGGTTTATCCGTCTGAGGGCCCGATAGACATCGAAAGGGGCGGCGTGCAGGTCTGTATGAAATCGCTGGCTGAGTACCACCTGAATGGCCTCACCGTCCTGGATGTACTGTTTCGCCCGGCGGACCATCGCTTCAAACCGAGCTCGATTCACATTTGCCTCCAGCACCACTTCCCGGTGCAGTCTTTCCCGTGCTGGAGTTGCTACAGGACGTTGAAGCAGCCCGAGAGTCTCGTCGATCCGCGCCACTGCCTGGTCATAGGCGGCACTGCGGTTCACGAACTCCGGCACATAGATGTTGGCCACCACCTTGATGGTCTGGGTCAGGTTATCATAGATCATCACCTGTTCCGGTATCATGAAGGCCGCATCCGGCATTCCGACATCATCCGTCTTGCCTCCTGGGAGGTCTTCGATAAAGCCCACCATGTCGTAGCCAAGGTACCCCACCAGACCACCAAAAAATCGAGGTAGTCCTGGCACAGAAACCGCCCGAAAGGTCCTGATGAGGTTCCTCAGGTAGTCAAATGGAGATGCAGTGAATCGACCGCAGGGTCTGCCCTCGCGGCTCAGTTCGATCTCTGCGCCACGAATCCTGACAAGCAGTCGTGGCCGGTGACCGATAAAGCTATAACGGCCCCAGCGCTCCCCGCCTTCCACACTCTCCAGGAGAAAGGACTCTGGACCGAGGGCCACCTTCTTGAAGAGGCTTATGGGCGTTTCAACATCTGCCATAACTTCCCGGAAGACCGGAACGAGGTTACCCTGCTGAGTCAAACCAAGGAACTCTTCTTTGCTCGGGTAATACACTGAAAACCCCTTTCATCCTCTGGGCGGTGTCAACAAAGCATTGAAGCTCCCAGCAGTGCCGCCTGGCGGATTCGACTCCGAGGCGTTCTCCTCTCCCCCAGATTGGCTCCCCGGGTCGATTCATGCCGACGACCGGCCTCAGCGGCGAAGATCGGCATGAGGTCATGAAAAAAGGCCGTGGAACGATTGCCAATCCCACAGCCTTTACCACAAAGAAAAAGCCGTGGGCGAGGAGTTTACCCACGGCTTTCAGGTTCTACAGGTTTATATCCCCTAGCATCCTGGCGGTGGCCAAACCCCTGCCTGGATCCTCCACCACCAGTTACGACGACGCTCTCTGTTCATACTCATAAAACTACCCTCTTGTTGTATAGATGCACTTTAAGAGAAGCAGGCAAGTTTTGTCAAGGAAAAATTTTGCGCGATGCTGCGCTCTTTTTGAAACAGGACTGACTTCAAATAACAATCCGCCCGTTGCCAGGCTGAACACAGGTGACACCGTGGCTGCGTACAGATACCGGAGGCCGCTGTGGCTCTTCTGCGTGACTGGCGGGAGGCTTAGTGCTTCGATGCGCAAATATAGTGACATTTTTGACAAAGCGGATTCAGATCCAATGCTTACTCAGCACTAAGTCCTGAGCAAATAAATTCGTCATCGAATTTATGCGTCGAAGGACTTAGTAAAGTCAGTTGTCCGTTGTACCGATTTTTTTCATAGCTTCAGCCAGAGATGAGTTGGTTTGAGCTTTTTTGGGGGGGTTGTGTAGCGTAACCACCCGTTTTCCGGCCTTGGCAACAGACAGTACTGATTCAGCCCCCGGTGTCAATCGTGGGTAAAGTCAGCACTGCAATAGGCGCATTGGAATATTGGTACCACCTCCAGAGTTACCGAAAACTGCCCCACGGAAGTGAACAGAACTCCTGCCACTGGCTCTTTTTGTGTCATTTGGCATAGTACTTGCTGGAAACTGTTCTCGAGCGTCAGTACAGGAGCGATCTATGAAACAGAAAACTCTGTTGCTCTTCCAGCTCTTGCTGGCAGTTTTTGCCTTTTATGCTGTGCTCGAATACAGTGGCAATCTGCGCCTGCTCTTGCCGTTATTCTGTCTCATCGGTATGTTCATTTGTGGCAAAATCGAAGGGACCATCACCGAAGGCGCTCGGAACAAACAGCATGAAGACCAGCAAAGGCAGGAAGAAGAAAGTGCCGCTGCGCCATTCAAACCGCTGGACTGCCTTCTCAAAAGCAAAAACGTGCTGCTTCTCACCGACGCAATCCATCACCTGCTGCAAAATCTCGACCTCAAGGTCTCGCGTTCACCGGATCATCAGGCTGTTGATCGTCTGATCAGCACTCCGGGCAGCGAGATGACACTCGGGCTGAAGATAGTGGGCGATGTTGCGGAGCTCAATGAGAACTGGGACAAATGGGACGAACTTGCGAACTTCGATTTGGGCAAGGGGGGAAAAAGGCGTCTGGTTGTCATCGCCAGTAACGCCTTGCAGGATGGAGGAGAAGGCGAGCGCAGGTTCAGCGACTTCTCGATGGATAGTCAGAATCTTCTCTGCTCCAAGCACATAGTGGGAATGACCACTCTCACCCTTTACAAGATTTGCGTCTTGTGCGAGAAGAAGAAGGTGGACTTTCAGCTGATTCTCAAAATCATTCGGAACCACTCGGGTGGCGTTTTCCGACTGGAGCAATACGCGCGGGGCTCCGGCAAGGCCGCCTGATTTGCCTTTCTGTAAAAACCCCGGAAGCCAGACGCCCTGCCCTGACCAGGTATACTCTTATTGACTGACCCGGGCGGCCAGAAGTAGTGTCGTGGTTTATGCCGGGATTCGCTCGCAAGCTGGTGAAAGCGTGAGGCGAAACAGTGGAGTTGTCAGCCGGGTGACCAGAGTTTCATGCTGAAAACTCCAAAGATGCTTCGCCGGAATCGGACCGTATCTGCTTTCTGTACTCCTATGAAGACTCGGCATAAACTGTCTATCGTTGCGGTGCTCTATTTTGCCGAGGGGTTTCCTTTCGGCTTCATCTGGGACACCCTGCCTGTCTATTTCCGGATCCACTCCCTGCCTTTGCAAGAAATCGGCCTTATGAGTCTTCTGAGCCTTCCCTGGTCCATCAAGTTTCTCTGGGCACCGGCAGTTGATCGCTGGCCTCGTTACCATTACTGGATAGCGTCTGCCCAGGTACTCATGGCCGTCTTTTTTTTCATGCTCGTCGGCCTGGACCCTGGTTCCGTTTCACTGTCTCTTTGGGTCTGCCTGCTGGCCCTGGCCTTTCTGGCCGCCACCCAGGATATTGCCATAGATGCCTACTCGATCGAGATTCTCGAAACCAGGGAGTTGGGAATTGCCAACGGTGTCCGGGTTTCCACCTATCGGGTGGCACTGCTGGTGGCCGGCGGCCTGTTTGTCGCTCTGGGTGGATGGATTGGTTGGAACCCAACGTTTATGCTGGCGGCTGCTACTCTTGGCCTCTGTAGTTTGTTCAGCATCTCGTTGCCGAGGGTTCCCCCCTTTGGCCAGAAGAATCAGAGCCGGGTTGTCATTGAACCCCTGCGTGATCTTCTCAACCGACCTGGAGTAACCCAGGTACTGCTCTTTGTCTTTCTCTACAAGCTGGGGGATATGGCAATCGGACCCATGGTCAGACCTTTCTGGGTGGACAGGGGTCTTTCCACCACGGAAATCGGCTTTATCACCGGAAGCGTGGGAATTATTGCTTCCATATCCGGAGCCTTGCTGGGCGGTACATTCACCAGCCGCTTCGGCGTTTTCCACGGACTGTGGTTTCTGGGGCTGTGGCAGGCGTTGAGCAATCTGAGCTATGCAACGGTTGCCAAATTCCCCCACACCGGGCACTGGGGGGTCTACGCCGCCTCCGTTACCGAGTCTTTTTGCGGCGGCCTCGGTACTGCGGCGTTTCTCGCTTTTCTGATGAGCATCTGCAACAAGCGGTGGGCTGCCACCCAGTATGCTCTACTTTCGGCCCTGTTCGGTATCACCCGGTCAGTAGCCGGCTCGCTCAGCGGTTGGGCTGCTTCTACCCTGGGGTACGACATGTACTTTGCCTTTACCTTCCTGATGGCATTCCCTGCCTATGCTTTTATCTTCGCGATCAAAAGCTGGGTAGCTCAGGACTCTTCCAGAAGGAAATGATGGAGCAACATTTTGCAACGGGTTATTTGCGCACAAAGTGGAAGTAGACATTCACCGCGGCGATAGCGAGAAAGCCTCCCACAAAGAGTACAAGCTTCTCAGGGCTGAATTCCAGGGGGTCCTGACCCTGCACCGTCTTTTGGAAGAGGACAAGAAACACTGGTATCGAGACAAAGGTAACAAAGGCCCTCTCCATGCCACGGATAACCAGGACGGCGCAGATTACGATCATACAGACTATGACCACGGGATGTTTCAGAAGGGTCACCGTGTCAAGGTGCCCGAGGATTTCATTGAGCCGCTGAAAATCCATTGCTTTCAATGATGACAGAATGTCTGACCACATGGACGCAAGGCTCCCTGTTCTCGAGTCTTACCAGCCTTGATAAAAAAAATATTCTCTCTTTTATTTCAGCGTATCAAAAAGCAACTCTTATGCCAATTTTTCTCCGCTCCACGAGCACATACGCTCGTGTTTTTACAACCTGCAAGGAGCAGGAAAAGCACTACTGATCCGTAACGTCTTCGCGTTCGGAAGTACGGTACGTCCTCATCCGGGCCAATCTGAAGGCATAGTCGTAAATGTGAAGACCCTTTGAGGCTACAACCATCTCACCGTCCTCGACGCCCATCTCGCCCGCCATGTACTCTTTGAGCAGTTGAATCCCGCCGAGATTTGCAGGATATCCGTTCCACGCATCCCAGGAGCGAAAGTAGATGAAAAAATGCAGCCGGTTGTCTTGAATGCGCGTATCGATATGGCGCAGGCAAGGGGGATCTGCTAATTTCAGGTCCGTTGGCATACCCACAGTCATGATCATCTGGTTGTTGCGAAAACCATGCTCCCTGTATGTATCGATGACCGTCTGGATCTGATCAACGCCTGCGCCGCCCGCCAGACGTTCACCATAGGTGTAATCCTCGCCGGTCTCTTTCTGGGGGGTCATGAGATACGGCAGATAATCATCCAGGTAGTCGGAGGCCACCGGGTTCGGAATTCCCAAATGCGCCGGGATATCAGGAAGGAGCGGCCTTGCATCGGGATGCTTTATGTGCACGGTCACATAGTCAAGTTCAAGACGTTTCTGCCCTGCATAAGACCCCCGATCAACAACGAACTCCCTCCCGTGGTCGAGCAGAGCCCAGATTACCTGAAACCACGAATCAGGCAGCGTGGTGGCCTCTATAAAAACAGGTCTTAGTGTCACCTTTGCCATGGTTGTCTTCTCCTGCTCCATCAGTCTGAAGAACTGCTGGAAGCTGGATCCGTTGCTTCGGCAGGACCGCTGTGCTGGAAATGAATCAGGTTCCTCTCAGGACAGCACGGTCCACACC
>JBKHJD010000149.1:0-5554 GCA_046538315.1 Syntrophobacteria bacterium | reverse complement strand
ATTTCAAACTGTGACTCTGCTCCATCACCGTGGGCATAGCCGCCCGGCTCGGTCCGAGAGCCGGCACTCATCGAGGTGATCCCAAGTGGAATCAAGTGATCCCGAAAATAGGGGGATTCGCGGGTGGAAAGCACCAGACCCGCATCCGGCAGGAACAGTCGCAATGCCGTCATCAGTTGTACCATGTCCCTATCAGAGACGGGACAGGCAGGTTGATATCCCCCGGCTGCGGGTCGAAGTCGCGGAAAAGAGATCCCCAGATGGGACTGCCAGAACCTTCGCAACAGATACCGGGCGTGAAGGGCCAGGTAAAAGCCGTCCACCCGCCAGTTGCTCAAACCCAAAAGAGCGCCGATGCCGATGCGGCGAAATCCCGCCTCCCCACCTCTGTCCGGGGTTTCCAGCCGCCAGTGGTAGTCTTTTTTTCTGCCGCCCAGGTGGACCTCCTTGTATCGCTTCTCATTGTACGTCTCCTGGTAGACCACCAGCCCGTCCACCCCGTGAGCGATCATCTTCCTGTAGGCCTCGGTGTCCATGGGATAGAGCTCTATGGCAATGGATGCGAAGAAACGGTGAAGCCTTTCTATCACGCCGAGCAAATACTCCATGCTCACCACCCGGGGCGCGTCCCCGGACACCAGCAAAATGTGACGGAACCCCTGCTCGTACAGGTACATCGCTTCCGCCTCTGCCTGATCCACCGGAAGGGTTAGCCGCCTCACAGAATTACGCACATTAAAACCGCAGTAGACGCAGCAACTGGTGCACACATTGGATAGGTAGAGCGGGGCAAACAAACTGATCACCTGTCCGAATCTTTGCTGCGTGATCCGATGGGCCTGCCGGGCCATCTCTTCAAGAAACGCTGCAGCCGCCGGGGACAGCAGGCGCACCAGTTCCGCCAGCCCCACTTTCCGAGATGCAAGAGCCCGCTCGACATCAAGGCCCCTACAGTTCTCGATCTCCTGTTCCACCTCTTCCCAGCGATGGGCCTTTGCTTCTTCATGGAAGCTCATTTTTCTTTCACCTTAGAAAACCAGTAAGGGGACTCGAGGCCTCGGCCATTTTCTGGGCACCACTCACCCCTGCCAAAAAGGCTTCCCTGCCAGCCTCCACCCCCTTCTTGAAAGCACGGGCCATGGCTTCAGGGTCTTTCGCAACAGCAATGGCGGTATTCACCAGCACGGCATCCGCCCCCATCTCCATCGCCTCGGCTGCATGCGAAGGGGCACCCAGGCCGGCATCCACCACCACAGGTACGTTGGAGTTTTCGATGATGATCTCTATACACTCCTTGACCCGCAAGCCTTGCTTGGATCCAATGGGCGATCCCAGCGGCATGACCGTCGCGGTACCGATATCCTCCAACCGCTTGGCCAGAACCGGATCCGCATGCATATAAGGCAGCACCACAAACCCTTCCTTGACCAGGATTTCCGCTGCTTTCAGGGTCTCCACCGGGTCGGGGAGCAGATAGTGCGGATCCGGCGTGACCTCCAGTTTCACCCAGGCCTCACACCCCGCCGCTCTGGCCAGCCTAGCCAGTCGGACCGCCTCCTGGGCATTTCTGGCACCTGAGGTATTGGGAAGCATGAGGTAACGGCTGCAGTCAATGGAACTCAGAATACTATCCTCCGGGTTTTCCAGTTCCACCCGTCTCAGGGCAACCGTCACCACTTCAGCACCGGATGCCTCCAGGGCCGCTTTCATAACCCGGGTAGAAGAGAATTTTCCTGTTCCCACCAGGAGTCGTGATCGAAAGGAGCGACCGGCGATCACGAGAGACTCATTCATGCTTGTTACTCCTCTCTAGCTGATTCCTCTTGAAGCAGTTCAGAGCCGCACACTTCACACCGCTTCTCCAGCGGTAGTTTAATCTCCCGAAAAACCATGGACCGACCCTCCCAGGTAAGCAACCTCCCCACCAGGAGGCCGCCTATATTCAGGAGGTACTTTATAGCTTCTGTGGCCTGAAGGGCTCCCACTACCCCGGGGACGCTCCCCAGCACTCCCGACTGTTCCACAGTTTCCACGATCTCGGGCGGCGGAACTTCCTGAAATATACACCGGAAACACGGTCCCGCTCCCGGGACGATGGTCATGGTCTGTCCGTACATGCCCAAAATCCCCGCATGAGAAAAAGCCTTACCGAGGCCTACGCAGACATCGTTGATGAGAAATTTGGACTCAAAATTATCGGTTGCCTCGATAACAAAATCATACGGTGCTATGATCTGTTGAGCATTCGACGCGGTAATTCTCATGGGGTAAACGTTCAGGCGGACATCCGATCTCAGTCGCCACACGCTTTGCTGGGCGGAGCGGGTCTTCTCCTTGCCCACATCCTCCTTTCCATGGAGAATCTGTCGCTGCAGGTTGGAAAGCTCCACTCTGTCGCTGTCTGCGATCCCGATTTCGCCGACGCCACAGACGCTGAGATACACGAGTGCCGCGCTTCCCAGTCCGCCCAGACCGATCACCAGAACGCGGCTCTCGAGCAGGTGTACCTGGCCGGTCTCGCTCACTTCCGGCAGAAGGATATGCCGATGGTATAGCTCCTTCTCAAAGGCGGTCAATTGACGCTTTCTTCTCTTCATACCGGAAAACCGCTTTCCCGTTGAAATCGATCATAACACTCGGGAACAAAGGCACAGGGCCTTCAAAAAGACAAAGAGTATCTCATCTTCATCCGTATCCGTTCGCAAATGGCATCATAGTGTACAAGGTGCGGGAGACATCCTCAGTTCGCCGCGGACTTTTTTCTTTCGGAGCGCCGCGAAAGCTTCACTGCGCACAGTTCACCGCACATGGTACACGTCTCCTTATCAGCACTTAGCCGTACTCGCTGCCTGGCCCACTCGGGATCAATGGCCTGGGACATCATTCCTTGCCAATCAAGGTCCCGGCGGTAAACGGACATTTGCCGGTCACGTTCGATGGCTCCCGGAAGCCCCCTAGCAATATCTCCCGAATGGCCCGCAATCCGGGCGGCGATCACCCCGGCTCGCACATCGGCCGCACTAGGGATGCACAGGTGCTCCGCCGGAGTTACGTAGCAGAGAAAGTCGGCCCCGGCCGAGGCAGCCACCGCCCCTCCAATCGCCGCGGTGATGTGATCATAGCCCGGAGCGATATCCGTGGTCAGCGGTCCCAGTAAATAGAAAGGCGCACCGTCACAGAGCTGTTTTTCCATAACCACGTTCGCCGCCACCTGGTTCAGAGGCACGTGGCCGGGCCCCTCGATGATCACCTGTACCCCCCGCGCCCGGGCCTGGCGGGCCAATTCACCCAGGACAATGAGTTCCGCCACCTGCGGTGCATCACTGGCATCCACCACGGTCCCCGGCCGAAAACCGTCACCCAGGCTCAGAGTGACGTCATAGGTGTTTGCAATGTCCAGCAATGCATCAAAGTCCTCATAGAGGGGATTCTCCTTGTTGTTTTTCTCCATCCACTGCATCAGAATAGAACCGCCCCGGCTTACCGAAGGCATGAGCCGTTCGTGGTGTTCCAGTCGACCGACAACGTCCCGGGTTACTCCGCAGTGAACGGTAATGTAGTCAAGGCCCTCGGCACACTGGCTCTCGATGCTCCTGAAAAGTTCCTCCGCATCCATCTTGGCTATGGCCTTTCCCTGCAGGCGCAACCGGGTAGCCACGGCATAGATGGGCACTGCGCCGACCATCACCGATGCTCGCTCCAGTATCATCTGACGCACTTCAGCAAAGTCAGCACCGGTGGAAAGATCCATCACCGAGTCGGCTCCAGCGGACAGAGCCGCCTCCAGCTTCTCACTTTCTTGCTCCACCCCGCAGCAGGGGCCGCTGGTGCCGATGTTCGCATTAACCTTGGTCCGGAGGCCTTCGCCAATGGCCAGGACTCGTTGAAAGTGGCGCCTCTTGTTCTTCGGAATCACCGCCCGACCGGCGGCGATCGCCTGTCGCAGCTTTTCCGGATTTATGTTCTCGGCAGCAGCTGCCTTCTCCATCTCCGGGCTGATCCTTCCCTCCCCGGCTGCCTCGAGTTGCGTCATCACATTCCCTCCTCCCAAAATAAAAAGGCTGCTTCTCCAGCAGCCTCAGTAATGCACGCAGATGTCTAGCCGATCCCTCCGCCAGTACTACCTGGATCAGGTTCAAGGGGTCTGATCTCAGCCCTTCGGGCACCCCCTCGGCTGCTTACTGTTGTATTATTTTATAGAATCAGGGCAATGTCAATGCAATTAGCTGAAACAGGAGTTTTTCTATTTTTCAGGTTCGATTCACTCGGGGCCAGGAGGCACGCCGCAAAGCGCCGGCAGCCTTTACAGGGTGCCCCGAGAAAAGGTATTCTAGTTTATGTGCCCTGCAATCCTCTCCAGGGTTTATCTCTTTGCCGTTCCACTGAAAACAGCAGAGGAACATTGCGTGCAAGAGCAAGCCAAAATTGAACCGACCTGCTCGACCATCCAGGAGAAGATTCAGAAAGCCCACAGGCTCTATGCCGCCTGGGGAGAATCTTTGAGGCGAGATCCCAGCATCGAGCCATTGCTCCAGCGGCTTCGGCGAAACATAGAGGCCACTTGCCAGACCATGCTGGCTCTTGGCGTGGTCGCCCAATGCAAGCACTGCGAAGAGGAGGAGGGAGGAAGTTGCTGCGGCTCAGGTATAGAAAACAGGTACGATCCGCTGCTGCTTCTTATAAACCTTCTTCTGGGAGTTTCTCTCCCGGCGCAGCCGGAACACCAAAACAGTTGCTTCTTTCTGGGGCAAAACGGGTGTATTCTTATGGCACGTCACGTCCTGTGCGTCAACTACCTCTGTGCCAAGATCCAACAAAAGCTGAGCCGCGATGAACTCATCCGCCTACAAACGAGTGCAGGTCAGGAACTCGATACAGAATTTTTGCTCTATGAGGCTATCAAAAAGAAGCTTCGGCATGCAATCTAACCGGAATAAGTTTGAAACCATGGACCATAAACGCTTCCGGCAGACTCGATCCCTCATTGCTGATTACTACAACGGCTGCAAGGTGGGATACGTTGGCCCTGAAGGCTACCGGAAATCCACTGACCTGGTCAAGTTCAGCCGCTGCATAGACGAGCTTCTTCTCCAGGGCTACATCGACCCGCAGCTTACCATTTTTCTTGACCTGGGCTGCGCGGACGGCAGGGTGAACGTGCTCATGAGCTATTTCGTCAGGCAGTCAATCGGTATTGAGAGCGATGCGGATATCCTGGCGGAGTCCAACCAGCGCAGCCGGCACCTCGCCCTGCGACTCCAGAGGGAAAACCTTGTGCTTCCCCCCGACAATATCGCCCTGTTCCATGGCAATTCCCTGGAGGCGGCTACCTATGACGGGATTTTGAACAGCACCGGGGTACACTTTGCACAGGTTGACCTTTTCTATACCTATATCACCCTTCACGATCTGTTTGCTGAAAAAATCGCCACAGAGGCTAAAACCGGGGCATTGTATCTGGTATATGGTTTCAACAAAATCCTGCCTCGCTACCAGGGTCTGGAGCTTCTCATCTCCGACGTGGCGGCCCAGGGTCTCGTAGCGCTCTATCAAA
>JBKHJD010000148.1:0-5568 GCA_046538315.1 Syntrophobacteria bacterium | reverse complement strand
ACTCCATTGCCCATCCATTGTCAAATCAATTCAGAAACAACGTCCCCATCTTTACAGTGCTCAAGTCCAGGGGAGTTACCTCGGATCAGATCATCATGTTCACCGGCTCCAAGGCCTCTGAGTGCCCCATCCGCCTCACGCGGATCGGTTATCGAGACCCGGAGACCGGACAGCAGTGAAGACTTATGGGAAATGCGTTGCCAATTTTGGAGATAATCAGATACTTTCCTCTGTCTTTGCTTGGTCAGCATGCTTCACAATGCTTCACACCCTGGCCACGTTACCAAGACGTTACCAAGATTCCACGGTACTTAGTGCGCAACTATAGGCAATAATTCAGTGTGGTGTTTTGCAACATAAAGCCCAAAAAGCAAGAAGGATCAAGGTATAAACTCTTGATCCCTCTCTTAATTTCTGGCGGGGACGAAGGGACTCGAACCCTCGACCTCCGGCGTGACAGGCCGGCGTTCTAACCAAACTGAACTACGCCCCCGATAATAGCTCCTGCGCTCCTTCATTCCAACCGGCGGGACAAACTGGGCTGAGGCGCGCTCTAAATATAGCACAGTTTTGTATTCGACGGATCAGTTTTACTAACCCAGTCAAAGGCGCTTGTCAAGTGAATTTGCGCTCCCTGGGCCTCACAGGGCATTCCCTTGATTTTTCCATTAAAATCAAGTATAAGAAACAAACTCTCAGCAGAAGAGCCCATACTCATGCAGCCTACGATTATCAGCCGCGACCAGCATACAGTATCCCGCAAGCAGATGTCTCAAGAGGTCCTCAAGGTCCTCTACCGCCTGCACCGCACCGGCCACCTGGCCTACCTGTGCGGCGGTGGAGTCCGCGATCTCCTGCTCGGACAGCATGTGGACGATTTTGACGTTGCCACCGATGCTGAGCCTGGCAGGCTGAAAGAGGTTTTTCGAAACTGCCGTCTTGTCGGCCGCCGGTTCCGCATTGCCCATATCGTTTTCAAGGGGGGCAAGATCATCGAAGTCTCCACCTTTCGCAAGAAAGCGGACGGGGAAGAACCTGCTGAAACCGGAGACAGCCTGCTCATCAAGCACGACAATACGTTCGGTTCGCCTGCGGAAGATGCCTTCCGCCGGGACTTTACCACAAATGCGCTCTTTTACAACATTGCCGACTTCACCATCATCGATTACGTGGGGGGCAAGACAGACCTGCAATCGCGGCTTATCCGCAGCATAGGTGATCCCGATATTCGCTTCCAGGAAGATCCCATTCGCATCCTGCGCGGCGTCCGCCTCGCAGCGACTCTTGGTTTCCAGATCGAGGAGCGCACCTGGGAAGCCATGCACCGCCAGCGCTATCACATAGCAGAATGCGCGTCGCCGCGAATCCGAGAGGAGATCATGAAAATGCTCCGCCGGAATGGAACCCAGAAGGCTTTCGAGTTGTTGGCGCGGGCCGGCGTCTTGCAGCTCCTCTTTCCCAGGCTGGATGACTTCCTCCAGGGCTCCTGTGAAAGCTATGGCACCTCGACTGATTGCTTCTGGTACTATCTGGCCTCTATTGACAGCCTACGCCACAATGGAACGGAGATCTCGGATTCGCTTCTCCTCACGGTTCTTACTGCTTCGCCGGTAATGGCATCCCTGGAAGCCCTGCCTCCCGGTAACGATATTGCCGGCTACCTGCACCATTACCTGGAGGAGCTCTTCAAGCCATTTGCTTTTCCGCGGTTCATCCGGGCACAGGTTGAACTCCTGCATCTGGCCCTCCGCCACATGCTGGCTCCCACAAGAAACAAACGTCGTCGGAGCCTGCGGCGCAGCCCGCTTTTCGGCGAAGCCGTGAAGCTTCTTCACATCCACTGCCGCGCAACCAACAGTGGTTGGTCTGCCCTTGAGCGCTGGCAGCGCCCCCGGGGGCACCACCCATCTCGCAGCCTCTACGGCAAATCCCAGATCCCCAGAGTTGGGAGGATTTCATGAAAAAAACCGGTGTGTTCTATCATCCCAGCTTCAGCCGCCGGAGTTACCTTACCCGCGGAGCCCGGTTGGAGGATTTCCCGGGTGCAATCGAGCACTTGCTCTCCAGGGAAAACGTCACCCTTTATGAATCGCCTGCCATCGAGGAAAAATGGATCCTCAAGGTCCATACTCCCGAGCTTATCCAGGGCGTGCAGGCCGATCCCCTCTGTTCCACCGCCTGGCATTCTGTAGGGGGAGTGGTCCTTGCCGGGGAAAAGATCTGTACCGGGGAAATCGATAACGCCTTTGCACTCATCGGTGCGGGAGGGCATCATTCGGGCAGGGATTTCTTCGGTGGCTTTTGCTGCTTCAACGATGTGGTCATAACCATCGCCTACCTGCGCGAGCTTCACAACATCCGGCGCTTCGCCATTCTCGACACCGATGCTCACCACGGCGACGGCACCCGGGTCCTCGTAAAAAACGATCCTGAGGTGCTCCACGTGTGCGTGTGCAGCATGGAAGGCGTCTCTGCCGACGGCACCAAAGTTGATGTCCGTGCGCCCGGCGGCTTCCGGGCATTCTGGGGACAAACGGACCCCAATATCGACGAAGCGTACGCCAGCAAGGCTGCCGACGCATTCTACCGAAGGGTAAAGGATTTCAAACCGGACCTCATCTTCTGGTACTTCGGCTTCGATACTCATCAGGGGGATTACGGCAGCCTGGGCCTGACCAAACGATGCTACCTGAAAATCGCCCGCTTCATGAAGCAAACTGCTGAAGAGGTAACCGGAGGCCGTCTCGAGGTAGTGCTCGGCGGAGGCTCGCGCACAGAGATTGCGACGGATGTCATACCGCCGATTATTCAAGTGCTGGCAGACTAATACTCCCCTTTTGTTCTGGCTTTTCGAGAAGCGGCTTCTTCCTTTGCCCCCGGTTAGTTCTCTTCCACAAAGCCGCCCCTCCACCAATGCAAAGATATTGGCGGCGTTCTGTTCTGCATGATTTTTGCTAGAGGGTAAATCAGCCGGCGTCCGGGTGATGCCATGTGAAACCGGCAGGCTGTAGCGAAAATCCGGCGAACGGAAGCGGGTCGTATCAGTAGGTTCTTGGCAGCACTTCCTGCCATGCACAGGCGCTACCCGCGGATGCTGCGCTCTTTGTCTGCAAAGTGCCACAAAAGGGAAATGCTACTGACTACTGACCGTATTGAAAAAGCGGAGGTCTGAGGTGAAGATTCCAGAGCTTTGCAGAACCTGCAAGTACGCTTTGATTCTTGCATACGGCATTCGCTGTCAAAAAAAGGTGCGGGTACGTTACAAGATGGGCCAGCCCGTCTGTCCCAAATACTGCAAGGCAAAACGTTTCAGTCAAAGGCTCTCGGCACCGGGCTTATCTAATCCAGCTTTCCCACAGTAACCAGATAGAGAACAGTCTCTTCTTCGCCGTCGACGCCCAGCAGGTCGTTGATTTCATCGTCATAAAGGGCGCCGATAGGACAGGACCCCAACTCCATGGCGGTGGCAGCCAGTTGCACATTCTGGCACACGTGCCCCAGATCCATGGCAATATAGCGCACGGCACGTTCACGGTACTTTGCCATGCACCTGAGAACAACTGCGGTCCAGATAAATACCACTGCCGCTCTCTCGACTACAGGCTGTCCCAGGCTGGCCGCCGTCAACATCCTGCGGAAATCGCCTTCTTTCAGGAGCTCAAGGACAAACTCCGCCACATTGAGATGGTAGATCCCTTTCTGTATTCCTTCTACCCGGTCCACATAGAGATAGGTCTCAAAAGGATACAAGGCGCCTGCCGAGGGCGCGGTGCGGAGCAAATGCATTCCCGCCTTCCTTGTCACCCCCTGGGCAGCCCATAATAGCTTGCCAAGCTCCTCGAGGCTGAGAGGTTGAGCAGTGGTGTTCCGTCTAGAACGACGTCTGGCCAGACATTGCCAGAGGTCAGCAGACTCACTGAAGTCCGGTTGCGGAAGCGGAATTCGCTCCGCCTCCCGATAAACCTTCACGGCCGGTGGCGCCGGAATGGAACCCAGATCATCGATGGGTGGACGGTCCCGATGATATTTTGTGCCTTGCAGGTAGCGAAAAGCGAGGCCCTGTTTATATCGTGCCATGGTTTCCTCCTTGATATGTCACCTGTCTCGACGACTCCATTGTGCAACGGACAACGGACTAATGACAACTCACATTAATCGTTTGCGTACAGCCTTCATCTCACATCCCAAAGGCCTGCCGCAGCAGGTCCTCTATAAACCGTGGGTACCCAGGATCGAGGATGCGAACCCGGGTGCGGCCGTCGCCGCTGCTTTCCATCTGCAAATCCCCCCGGGCGACCCACTGGATGCACTGCGAGTAAAGGACGTATTCCAGTTGGAGCCCCCGATCCCGGACTGCCTCCAGCGTATCTTCGGGCCAGATGGGATAGACCGCTTGGGCTACAATGGGTCCGGTGTCTTCGCCTTCGTCCACGAAGTGCACCGTGATTCCCCCGAACCTGCAACCATAACCGAAGGTTTCTTCGTAACCACGCGATCCCGGAAATGCGGGCAGAAGGGCGGGATGAATATTCATGATCCTGTATTCAAGACCCTGATTGTAGTGACTGATGAAAAAAGGAGACAGCAACCGCATAAAGCCGGCTAGACAGATCAGGTCAGGAGCCACTGGATCCAGCAGGGCAATGAGTTCCTGTTCCGCCAGGAGCAGGCGAGCCAGGCGATCCCGCAATTCCTCCGGGTGAAGTCCGGAATAGATTCGCTGCCGCTCCAGCACCTCCTGTATTTTCCTGGACGGGACCGTATCAGGGATCTCCGGAAGCCTCTTTTTGCTGTATTCCCGGTAATCCACCACCGCGGTCGGGATTCCGTGTTCGCGAGCCCGGGTGAGTCCGTAAGCATCCGGGTTGTTGCTCAGAACAAGCGCGATTGTAGCGTCAAGCTTCCCTGCCTCGATCCCGTCGACCATGGCCTGAAGATTGGTGCCGCTTCCAGAAAGGAGCACCGCCAGTTTGATTCTTTTCCTTGCCGCCCTCACCTTTCCAGTCTCTCCCTAGAAAATTAAATAATCGAAAGTCACCGTTTTTTTGTGTTATAAAACCAGATATTCTCCATGTATTTCGTCTTCTCTACCTGGACTCTGCGATGTAACTACTGCCTGGCGTCAATGGGTATCACTGATCGAAAAGGGCAGTATGACCGAGGAAAAAGATTCCGTGCAGATGCTTCATAACGACACAACGCGTGATAAGAGCTCTCGCGGGAAAAACGCACAAGACGAGGCTTTGATGTTGGCGGCACATGCCCTTGCCTCTATCGACAATGCCCTTGCTGCATTTATGTCGAATAACTCCTTGCCTGAACCCATAGCCTGTAAACCGGGATGCCACTACTGTTGTTTCAATCAGCCGATGCTCACCCCACCAGAGGCGCTCCTCATTGGTCACTATGCGGAGAATACCTTCACGGATCCAGTAAAACAAGACCTGTTTGCGAACATGGAAAGGATTCTTGACCGTACCAGGGGAAAAAGTCCAGAGCAGGTAGTAAGGATGCGGCACGAATTGCCCTGTATTTTTTTAAAAGACGGCATCTGCCTCGTCTACAAGG
>JBKHJD010000147.1:0-5620 GCA_046538315.1 Syntrophobacteria bacterium | reverse complement strand
CAGGGGGGTAGCCTGTGTGGGCTGCGGCCGCTGTGTCCAGCCCTGTCCAGTAAATATCGACATCCGCGAGGTGATCCGGCTGATGAATGACTACAGGAAATAGTTGGCCGGTTTGCCCGTTAGCCGGTTGGACGGTTCACATTGCCTGCCGTAGCGGGCACCCGGAAAACCGGCGAACCGGCTAACGGGCTTGACAGGCCAACTTATGAAGGTGAAGTCATGGAGAACCCTTACCTGCCATATCCGGTGAGGATCGATCAGATCACCACCGAAACTGAAGATCGCAGTCTCAAGACCTTCAAACTGGTGTTCCTGGATGCCGAACATAAGGACAGGTTTGTCCACAGAGCCGGCCAGTTTGCCGAGCTTTCCATTGCCGGCAAGGGCGAGATTCCCATCGGCATCGCTTCCTCCCCCACAGAAAAAGGCTCCCTGCTCTTCACCGTGTTCAAGGTGGGTCTGGTCACCAGTGCACTGCACAGAATGGTGGCGGGCGATATCATGGGAGTCAGGGGGCCTCTGGGCAACTGGTATCCCTGGGAGCATATGGAAGGCAAGAATGTGGTCATTATCGGGGGAGGCTTTGCCTTCACCACCCTGCGAGCTGCCATCGTTTATATCTTGCACCCGGAAAATCGGAGCTGCTTCGGCGATGTGACCGTTATTTACGGAGCGCGCAACCCTGGTCTGCTTCTCTATAAAGAAGAGCTGGTAACCTGGGAGCAGCGTACCGACCTTGAGATGCACATCACCGTCGACGCCACCGATGACCCGAGTTGGAAGTACAATGTGGGATTCGTGCCGACCATTACAAAGGAAAAGGCCCCGGTCGCCAGGAACGCGTACGCCATCGTCTGCGGCCCCCCTATTATGATCAAGTTCACCCTGCCGATTCTGAGCGAACTGGGCTTCCCGCCGGAGCGCATCATCATGAGCCTGGAGATGCGGATGAAGTGCGGCATCGGTATGTGCGGCCGCTGCAACATCGGCACCGAATACGTCTGCAAGGACGGCCCGGTGTTTACCCTGGCCCAGCTCCAGCAGATGCCGGCCGAGTATTGAGGCGCCCGATGCTCCCCGGCTCTTTTCAGCTTGTTGAGGCCACTGCCGCACCATACTTGTACCGAACGGCATAAAAAAAAGACCCCGCCACTCGTCTCCAGCTGGCGGGGTCCTCTTATATGTTAACCATGCCGCGCGACCGTGTTCACTGCTTTTGTCTTTCTGTCTGTCGCCGCACGGAATGGACTGCTACATGCATTAGTGGCAGGCTGTCAGCGTTAGCTCTTTACATCGATCTTCCGGGGTTTCTGCTCCTCGGCCTTGGGCAAGCTCACTGTAAGCACACCGTCCTTGTAGGTTGCGTCGATTGCCTCGTTTTTGAGCTCCACCGGCAGGCTGATTCTCCTGCAAAACGATCCAGAGGTACGTTCAATGCGATGATAGTTCTCCTTCTTGTCCTCGTCTTCCCTTTTCTTCTCGCCCTGTATGGTCAGGACGCCATCGGTGAGGGTAATGTCGATGTCCTTGACATCCATACCGGGAAGCTCGACCTTGACAATAATCTCGCTGTCGGTCTCGGAGACGTCAAAAGACGGCACCCACTCCCTCTCGGTGGGCCACTTCTCCGGCGGTTCAAAACCCTCAAAAAACCAGTCCCATACATCCCTTCGCGGACGAGCCAGCAAACCTCTTCGTGTTCTCCGCGGCATAAGCTCGAACATGGTATCTACCTCCTCGATGAATGATTATGCTCTATCGACTTCGAGCAACCGTAAGATAAACATCACTCACGCCGCGTCAAGGGCATAGTCGTTATTTTTCGCCCTCTCAACACACTTCTATCCTACCTGGATTCGGGCTCCACGCTCGCGAAAAAGGTCTGGTCTTCACGTTTGACCAGGAATAGAATGGACCTTCCTGCCTTCCTGTCCTTTTTCAAAGCCTCTCTGTACTCAGACACACTATCCACGGTCTCTCGGTTTACTTCCTTGACGAGGTCGCCTCGCCGCAGACCGGCCTCGTCACCGGGACTTCCGGGGTCCACTGCGGTAATCAAGACCCCCTTTTCATCACGGGCCCAACCGAACTGCTCCGCCAGCTCCGGTGTCAGGTTCTGCACCGAAAGGCCCAGTTCAGCAGTGCTTTTCTCGATGATCCCGGAGAAATCCTCCGGCATGGTTCCCAGCGTTACGTTCAGGGTTTTCGTCTCTCCCTCTCTCAGCACCTTGACCTTGACCCGCCGCTCCGGTGAGGTACCCGCCACGATCCGGCTCAATTCATGGGGCGATTCAATATCTTTGCCGTCAAAGGCAGTAATGATGTCGCCCCGCTTGATTCCGCCGCGCTCGGCAGGAGAATCCTTGACGACATCCGCCACCAGTGCACCCTCGGCCTCTTCGAGGTTGAAGGACTCTGCAAGCTCTGGCGTAACTTTCTGGATGCTCACGCCCAGCCAGCCGCGGATAACCTTTCCCTGCTTCAATTGCGGCAGCAACTCTGTGGCCATATTTGCGGGTATAGCGAAGCCGATACCCTGGCCCGAGGCCACAATGGCGGTGTTTATGCCCACCACCTCGCCCTCCATGTTAAAAAGCGGACCACCGCTGTTCCCCGGGTTGATGGCAGCATCGGTTTGCAGGAAATCATCGTAGGGACCGGCGCCAATCACCCTTCCCTTGGCGCTGATGATTCCCACGGTAACCGTCCGCTCCAGACCAAAGGGGTTGCCGATGGCCATAACCCACTGCCCAACCTGCACCTGATCCGAGTCTCCCAGAGGAGCACCGTGGGAAACACCCAATTTTTCCCTGGTCTTGATCAGGGCCAGGTCCGTCTTCGGATCCCTGCCCACCACCTCGGCCTCGTACTCCTTGCCATTGTCGAGGCGCACCTTGATCTCATCGGCATTTGCTATGACGTGATTGTTGGTGAAGATAAAACCTTCCTCGGGGTCGATTATAAAACCTGAACCCAGGCTCCGCTGTTTTTGCTCCCTGGGAATCTCACCGAAAAAACGCTCGAAGAAGTCTTCACCGAAAAACTCGCGAAATGGTCCGCGGGGTCCGAATGGATGCGGCAATGGTCCCCTTCTGACGATCTTGGTGGAGGAAATGTTTACCACCACATCCTTGACCTTGTTCACAAGCTCACTGAATGAAGCAGGTCCGCGGGGATACGGTTTGAGGCCGGGCTCCGCACCTCTGGCCAGCGCCTGGGTCCCGGATAGGGAAAAGATTGCCAGGACCAGTATCCCGATGACGACGCTGGCCCACCTCGCCCTATGTTTTGTTTCTGTTGCCACAGTGTGCACCATACCAACTAACTCCTTTCTCTGGCCGTGTGCGGGGCCATCTCTTGTCGTGAGCCTTCCGGCGAATCAGAACAGCCGATGCAGTATCCAGCATTATAAGCTCTTAGACATTGCCTCTGCGATAAAGTTCCTGGTTGCCGATATGCCTTACCGTGCTGTACATCTGTGCCGGGTTTGCCCAGCTCAAAATCTTTGCACTCTTACCTTGCTCTCTGGCGCCTCCGGGCAAACCTAGTATACTATAGGTACCACAAGCGAATCCCGGAAACCGGAAACCAGTCCCGGTCGTTTGCCCATGGAAATCTGGCACTTTAATGACCCGGAGCCCCTTCGTCCCTTTCTCACGGTTCTGGAACGGCAGGCACCCGAGCTGGCCGAAAGCGCCAAACGCCTCTTCGGCGGAGACGACGAAGACGACAGGGCAAATCTGCTCTCCCTGGCACGCGGCCTCGTCGACAGGCAGGAATCCGTGCGCCAGGCGGTTCGCATCTTGCTCTTTGCTCCCCCGGTACAGGATGAACTCGGCCACTTTCGCCGTCTGCTTCGTTGGCTTCCACACTGGCTGCCGCCCGGCTGGCATCAAGATCCGGCCGTACGGGAGAGCGTCACCGAATTTGCTTCTGCTTCCGTCGAGGCTCGCGGTGGTTTGCCGCTGGCCACAAGCGTCCAGGTGGACCTCAAGGGCCGCCTGCCCTGCTGGAAGAAGAGGGCTTCCCGGCTCTCAGCCCCATGTGAGCCTGCTGTTCGCAGGTTGATGCTGTCCAGGCTGGCCCGTCGGCTCCCCTTCGTTCTCACGCCCGGTCTGAGACGGCGCCTCCTGGACACACCTGGTCTCTCTCCCGGCCAGATCTATGAGGCCCTTGACGCGGCCCGTCGGCTCCCTGCTCCGGGAGTCCTCAGGCACTGGCACAGGATGGTTCTCCTTGGCTCTCTGCGCCGCCACTCAACACTGCATCCCCGGTTTCCCCCGGCCTGTGATGATCGCGATGATCTCAGTCTCCTGTCCTGGGGCCGACGTAAACGCGACGAGATCCTCTTTATGGAGCGACTCATCTCCTACCAGGCAAACGAACTCACCCAAGTATTCCGCCTGGCACGGGATGTAAGCAGCCGGACCAGGCGAGTGGTCCTGACCCTTCACAACGCCAGCCTGGGTGCTGCTACCGGATGGGGGATCCCCTCTCTGGCCCAGCAAGTTTGCGGTGAAAACGCAGAAGCGTTCGGGAGGCAGGTCACCTCCCGTTGTCAGACCTTTGCCCGGGAATTTGCTCGGCCACGCGAATCATCGCATTCCTCCCGTGCAGAAGGTTCCAGGGTGGTCGCTGACGGCCTGTTCCGTCTCTGGAGCAAACGTCTCGTCAGGCCTCCTTTGCTCCAGCACCTCTGGGGCCTGCGGGCAAGCCTGGTATTGAACGACCTGCCTTTTCAAGAGCAGAAACTCATTTTTGATCATACCAGGGAACTGCTCGAAGAGGAAGACGGCTCGCTTCAGGGGAAATCCCTGGCCGTCACCTTTGCTCCACCGAACGTTTTTCGGAGTCGTCTCCGCAAGCTTATCTCCTGGTATGAGGAAAAGAAAAGAACCCACCTTTCCTTCTTCGTCCTTCTCTGGAGTCTTCTCGCCGTGGGGGAAGAGTGGCTCAGAGACAACCGCATCCCGTACCTCGTCTTGCCGGTTATCGACAAGTTCTTCGTGTCTTCCCGGCGTGATCAGGATCTCCATTATCTGCCCCTGTTTGCGGAACTGGCCGCTCGAAACAGTGAGGCTCCCCTGTTCCTCTTGATCGACGACACTTCCAGAGCCTCCCACCCGAGCCTCCAGCTCGCAGTGGACGCCTGGCGTCGTCGCTACCCCTTTCTCGGCCTGGGGGTTTTTGCCGGGGAGGACCGACTTTCTGCATCCCCCATCGAGGCCATACTGGCTCACTGTTCCCGGATCCATCTTTTTGCCCTCAGGCCCCTCAGTCAGACCCACAATCCAGTTTCCCTGGAGAGGCTGCTCGCACGAAGGCCACGTTCGTTTCTTACCGAGGCCCAGTACGATTCTTCCTGGAAAGACAACCTGCCTTTCCTCTATCAGGGAACCCAGGTGGCTCCCCTGGCAGGTTCACCGGAACAGACAGACGAATTTTCTCCGGTGGTCACCACCTCGGCAGGGCCGATGGCCTTCGGCACCTACTACCGTTCCAGGCTTCGCCGACTCGCCCTGAAGCGCCTCGGTTACCGGGGGCAAGAAAAACTGGCAGCCAAGGCTCCTCTTTCCCGTCTGGCCGCCATCTGGTGCGAATACGGTGCCATGGCTAATCT
>JBKHJD010000146.1:0-5649 GCA_046538315.1 Syntrophobacteria bacterium | reverse complement strand
GGGTGGCCTGCTCGACAAAGTACATAATCGCAGCCATATTGATGCAGTCACTTGTTCCAACGGAAGCGTTCATGCCGGCGTTAACCTCGGCTTTCCAGAGGACCACGATAAAGCGGTGGCTCAAATGTCCTTTGTCTCGCAGGCCACCCTGTCCTCTGGTTGAGAAAGACCGGAAAGTGGGACAGGATGTCCGATTGAATTGCGGAAGCTGCCATAAATGGGGCGAAAATGCTGCAGCGAGCGGAGTCACTCCCGCTGAAAGAGCGGGAGTAGATCGTAGCGAGCAATTTCAATAAAATCGGGTACTCTTCCTTTCATTTCGAAGCCGCCTTCAGGCGGATTCAATTGCTCGTGGTGGAGGATGTTCCCCCTTGGGCCGTCAAGGGCCACCTTGTCTAATTACACTCGGTGGGGAGGCCTTTGTGGGTCTTCTTCGTTCCGAGTCTCCCAATAGCAGTAGTGTCCGTTGCGTGTTGTCCGTAGTCCGTTGTCAAGGCGAGAAAAGAAGGGGTGGTTGAGTTACATCACGGACAAAAGTCCAGCAAGCTGAATAGTAATGCAACGGACAATTGACGACGGACAACTGACTTTAATGCCGTCTTCCGGTTTCAGGATGTGGCTAACTCCTTTTCACGGATTTCCCTGCTTACCTGATCCTGAAGTGCCTGGAGCCTGTGGGTGATTTCCACAGGATAGTTGGGGTTTCCCTGGAGCTCCTTGTAGATGGGGGGAAGATCGGCAAACTCGGCACGGAAGCGCTGCTGGATGGAGGGCAGAGGCTCGGATGGGGAGAGGCGTTTTCCTTCTCTCATAAAGGGCACAAGGAGAGGTTCCGCCTCGGCAATAGTTTCGTTGTGCAAGCCAATCAGGTCCCGGCTGAAACCTTGTTGCCTATGGCGGTAGCGGAAGACCTGCTTGGCTCCGGCCAAAGATTCCTTGCCGCTGCTGAGCTTCAGCACGGGCCTGCCGTTATAGTCTACCATTTTATAGGCCATGTTGAGATAGGGGGCGTCGGCGGAGACTCCCAACTTTGTTCCGACGCCAAAAGCATCGATCCGAGCGCCGGCTGTCAGCATACGCTGGATCCTGTATTCGTCGAGGCCGCCGCTGGCAAAGATTCGGACTTCAGGGAACCCCGAGTTGTCGAGAAGTTCTCGAACTTGCCGGCTGAGCTGGACCAGGTCGCCGCTGTCCAGGCGGACAGCGCGGAGGGTTTTGCCGGCTTGGCGCATCTCTGCGGCCACGGTGACCGCCTTGCGGGCTCCGGCGAGAGTATCGTAGGTGTCGATGAGCAGGACGGTGCTATCCGGGAAGGACCTGGCAAAGGCGCGGAAGGAGTCGATTTCGCGGTGAAAGGCTTCGACGTACGAGTGGGCCATGGTGCCATAGACGGGGATCCCATAGAGTTTGCCGGCCTGGACGTTGCTGGTCCCAATAAAGCCCCCGATGTAGCTCGCTCTGGCCACCATAAGGCCCGCGTCCATCCCGTGGGTGCGCCTTAGAGAGAAATCCACCAGTGACCCGTCGCCAGCAGCGTGGAGACACCGTGAGGCCTTGGTGGCAACTAGGGTTGGGAGGTTAATGGCGTTGATGACGTAGGTCTCCACCAGCTGAGCCTGGATCACGGGTGCAGTGATTTCAAGGAGAGGCTCGTTGCGGAAGGCAATGCGTCCTTCCGGGATTGCCCGAACCTCTCCGGTGAAACGTAGTGTTTCCAGGAACTTGAGGAATCTGTCAGAGAACAGTGAGGTCTGCCGGAGGTATTCCAGGTCATGATCTCGGAAGTGGAAGGCCGCGAGGTAATCAAGGAGGGGATCGAGGCCGGCACAGACCAGGTAGCCGCGGTTTGGGGGATAGTTGCGGACAAAGAGACTGAAGGCGGCGGGAGCGAACATATTTTGTTCAAAGTAGCTGGCGGCCATGGTAAGTTCGTAGAGATCGGTCATTATTTCCCGGCTGCGGGGCAGCTGAGCATCCATGGCGATTTCTCCTGTAGTGTAGTGCGGCCCTGGTTTTTTGGTAAGTTTGCCGAAGCAGCCGCTGGCCATCCGGAACGTGGTTAGGCGTACGCAACACGAAGGCGTTTTTTGCCATAGTGGATTCCGTGTCCTGATGAGGCGTATCTTTAGCAAAAACGTGACGTCCATTCAAGACAATTATCCCTCAAGGGGGCTGGTGAGGGTTTTGGTGTGCGGGGAGAGTTTGAATGCACAGCGAAGAAGGTTCCCAATAGTGCTCCAAATAAACTGGCAAGAGGTATACATGCCCTACGAGCGGATAGAGGTGGAATGCTACAGCGGGGTGAAGGTCAATGAGCGTCCGGTTATATTTCAATTTAGAAACCGGCGCTGGGAGGTGGTGGAAATTCTGGACAGGTGGTATGAGGGAGGTATTGAGCCCGGGCGTCCGGCTCTGGATTACTTCAAGGTGCGCACCAGGGAGGGAAGGATCTTCCTTCTTCGCTACAATTGCCTTTTCGACGCCTGGGCCGTTCGGACACCTGTAGAGGAGCTCCAGTGACTGGAGGTATTGCATGGCGAGGAGGTCAAACACTGAATTTTACCCATAATTGATACTATTTTCATAGTGTAAAGGTGTAATCCTTCGTAATCACAACACAATCAGCCTGGTCGTTTGATTGATACTTCGATGACGAACTTATTCCCTCAGGGGCCTAGTAGCGCCCGCGGCCGCGAACTCCATTCGCTCTGGCTTCGACAAGGTAACTGGTCATTGGAGCCCTGCCCTTCGCGTTTTTCAAAAACCTGAACCGCAAAGACGCCAGGAACGCCAGGGGATTTCATGGTTCGCCCCGAAGGGCTTCTTCGGGGCAAACGCCTCAGCCCCTCCAGGACTTCTGCTTTTCTCTGGACCATTTACCTTGCAACACCGAACGGATACTGAAACCGCCATGGTTCTCCTGCATACTTTTGCCCGCAGGGCTGGGATGTTTTCCTGCCCGGTCACCCCGGGCAGGACGGTGAGGAAGAGCGTGCTCAGAGGCCACGATTGAGAAGAAAGGGAACATCAGGAGAACAAGAATCTGGATGAACTGAGCGGCAGCTATAGCAAAGAAGCATTTTGCAAATGTGAGGGCTCATGGAGATATGGTGTTTCGGATGCGGGCCACGGCTTCTTGGATATTTTCCCGGTGGCCGAAAGCGCTGAGGCGAAAGTAGCCTTCTCCGGATGGGCCGAAGCCTGAGCCGGGAGTTCCGAGAACATGGGCCCTGGAAAGCAAGACGTCAAAGAATTGCCAGGAAGTGCTGGCCTGGGGGGTCTTCATCCAGATGTACGGGGCATTGAGGCCCCCGAAGACGGTAAAACCTGCTTCGCTGAGAGTTTCACGAATTATGCGGGCATTTTGCATGTAGTAGGAGATAAGCTGTTGGACCTGGGCCTGGCCTTCTGGGGAGTAAACAGCGGCTGCTGCACATTGGACCGGATAGGAGACACCGTTGAATTTGGTGGTCTGGCGGCGGTTCCAGAGGAAGTTGAGGCTAACGGGGCGGCCGTCGGTAGTATGGGCGGCGAGGGCTTTGGGCACAACGGTGTAAGCGCAGCGGGTGCCGGTGAATCCGGCTGTCTTGGAAAAGCTCCTGAACTCGATAGCGCATTCCTTGGCGCCGGGGATTTCGTAGATGGAGTGAGGGATGTGAGGTTCCGTGATGTAGGCCTCATAGGCTGCGTCGAAGAGGATAAAGGCCCGGTGGTGGCGGGCATAATCAACCCAGGTCTGAAGGGAGGGTGCATCGGCGACGGCGCCGGTAGGGTTGTTGGGGAAACAGAGGTAAATGAGGTCTACTTTGTGGTCGGGGCAGGTCGGAAGGAATTGGGTTGCTTCGGTGCAGGGCATGTAGTGGAGGCCGGCGTAGCGGCCATCGTCGTCCATGTGGCCGGTTCTACCGGCCATGACATTGGTATCCACATAAACGGGGTAGACCGGGTCGGTGATGGCAATGGTATTTTCGACTGAAAAGATCTCCTGGATGTTGGCGCAGTCGCATTTGGAGCCGTCGCTGATGAAAACCTCATCTGGATCCAGAGAAATGCCGCGGCTCTGGTAGTCGCTGGCAATTACCTGATCGATAAGGAAGCGATAGCCCTGCTCGGGGCCATAGCCGCGGAATGTGTCCGAATGGGCCATGTGGTCGACAGCACGGTGGAAGGATTCGATAACAGCCGGGGGCAGGGGTCGGGTGACGTCGCCGATGCCAAGGCGAATGATGTTGGCTTGAGGGTTGGCTTGCAAGAAGTCGTGGAGGCGACGGGTGATCTCTGGAAAAAGATAGGATGATTTCAGCTTGAGGTAGTGCTCATTTACAAGGGCCATGGTATGTTTCTCCTTGAGCTGGTCTGTTTTGATAAGACTCAATGATACAGAGTTTACTGATGTAATGAAAGTTTAAAGATAGTAGCCAATGTTTCACGTGGAACATTACTGCCCGTAGGCGATTTGGCTGGGTTTTTGGCATGTTTGTCTTTGAAAAAACCTGGGGGTGTGCTATTGTGAATCAGCCTTCGTGAAGATAGATTTGGAGGGCATTAAAGCCGGGAGGGGGGAGTATGGCGAGAATGATCGCCATAGCCAACCAGAAGGGAGGGGTGGGAAAGACTACCACCTCGATAAACCTGGCGGCCTCACTCGCTGTAGCTGAGTGCAAGACTCTTCTGGTGGATTGTGATCCGCAGGCAAACGCCTCGAGCGGTGTGGGCCTTTACCGGGAACAGATAGGCAAAGATCTGTATCATCTGTTGATCAACGAAACGGAAACAGGTGATGTTGTTTACGGGACTGCCCTGAGGTACCTGGAAGTGGTGCCAGCGACCACGGATCTCATCGGTGCGGAAGTGGAACTGCAAGGTATGGCGGCCAGGGAAAAGATCCTGCGCCAATGTCTTGGCGATGCCGCTTCGCTGTACGAGTACATCATCATGGACTGTCCTCCCTCTCTAGGGCTGCTTACGATCAATGCGCTGGCGGCGGCAGGAACAGTAATTATTCCGCTTCAGTGTGAGTACTACGCAATGGAGGGATTGAGCCAGCTGCTGAAAACGATCCAGCTGGTGAAAAGAACACTTAATCCCGCTCTCAGGATCGAAGGCATTTTGCTGACCATGTTCGATGGCCGGAACAATCTGTGCCACCAGGTCGCCGGGGAGGTGAGAAGGCATTTTGGCGAAAAGGTGTTTCGGACGGTGGTGCCGCGAAACGTTCGGCTGGGAGAGAGTCCGAGTCACGGCAAACCAGCTCTGCTCTACGACCTGAATTCAAAGGGTGCCCAGGCGTACTTGGAACTGGCCAAGGAAGTGATGAGCCGGTTTCGGGGCTTGGACGGCCAGGTCGCTTGAGGTGAGTAGAGCAAAAAGGAAAGAGAGCCGCTCATGGCCAGGGAGCAGGGGGGAAGGGGGAGAGAACGGGCGAACGCGTCTATGGGGGGAAACCGGAAAAAAGGATTGGGTAAAGGTCTGGGAGCGTTGATCCCTGACGCTGACTTGTTGGCGCGGACAAGCGATCAATTTTTCTACTGCGGTATCGAAGAGCTTAGCCCGAGCCCCTACCAGCCGCGGCAGAATCTCCGCGACAAAGCTCTTGAGCAACTGGTGGAGTCGGTTCGACAAAGGGGCGTTCTCCAGCCGCTCTTGGTG
>JBKHJD010000145.1:0-5760 GCA_046538315.1 Syntrophobacteria bacterium | reverse complement strand
GAGGCCTTCTTCCCGAGCCAATCTTCTCGCCGTCTCAAAGGCTTCCGCGTCCTCAACGTGGACAATCGCGTCCACTACTTCCCGGTCGAAAATACCCGGGACATAGGACTCCTTCATATTCTTGAGACCCTGGATCTTGTGCCCCATGTACGGTTCAATGGCGACAATCCGGATATGCGCATTGAACTCCTTCAATCGTCTGGCGATACCGACGGCCGTGCCGGTGGTGCCCAGGCCAATTACCACGTGGGTAACTTTGCCCTCGGTTTGCTGCCAGATTTCCGGGCCGGTGCCGCAGTAATGCGCCCTCCAGTTATCCTCATTGTTGAACTGATCCGGCATGAAGTATCGGTCAGGATACTGCCGCACCAGTTCATACACTTTTTCGATGGCGCCGTCAGTGCCGAGCGCCCCGGGGGTCAGCATGAGATCGGCCCCCAGTGCCTTCAGGATTTTCTGCCGTTCCTGGCTGGCAGTCTCCGGCATGGCCAAAGTGATGCGATACCCCTTGACTGCAGCCACCAGGGCCAGGCCGATACCGGTATTGCCGCTGGTCGCCTCGATGATGCTCTTGCCGGCAGTGAGCTCCCCCCGCTTCTCGGCTTCCTCGATCATCTGGAGCGCGATGCGATCCTTGATGGAGCCGCCGGGGTTGTGCGCCTCCAGCTTGGCATAGATGTTCACCTTTGGATTGGGATTGAGGCGGTTAATGTGCACCAGGGGCGTGTTGCCAATGAGCTGGAGCACGTTATCAAGGACGTTTTTCATCCTGCGTTCCCGCCGGAGAACGGGTTCCCCGGCCCCATCGAACAAGCCGTTGTGTAGGTGGGGTCAGTGGCCTGTTGCCGGCAATCCGTCGTATCAATATTTGAAAGTCAGTGGTCCGTTGTCAGTTGTCCCTTGTATTAATGTTTTCCTACAGGGGAAATGACTGTGAACCATACTCAATAAACCGGACACTTGCAATACCAGAGACGGTTGCCGTGGTATCCGTGCGGGTAAAAATCAGGTGAATCTACGCGATCACACCTGGGCAAAACCGGAAACAAGCGTTATTATGGGGTATTTCCCCCAAGTGGTAACAAGGAGATCACCGCATGCTCATGAGTCAGAAGATCTTCCGGATGAATTTGTCTGTAGAGGCTACCTCGGCCTACATTCTCATCTGCACCCTTGCCGAAGGTGGCGCTCCTGTGACCATCGAATCGGTGGAATCCTTCTGGAATGGCAGTGCTGAGGCGCTTGCCGGCGCTCTCGATGAACTGGATCGCCATCGAGTAATCTATGAAGCGCTTGACGCCAACCAGCTTCGGCAATACTTCTTGAATCCTCCTGAGGTGTGGGAGAACCCTGGCGAGTAGCGACATGCAGGGAGAGCGTCCCAGAAAACAAACTCTCTATTTATCGACGCCTGCCGTCTGTCCGTGCTCCCGACGGTATACTTCAGCAAGTTCCACGTAGTGGGACGCAGAGCGCCGGGCCCTCTCCAGCTCTGTCTCGGTGAGTTCCCGGCGAGGTTTGGCAGGAACACCCATCGCAAGAGTGCCGGAAGGGATAATGCTGCCTTCGGCCACCAGGGCACCGGCAGCAACGATAGCCCTGGAGCCCACATGGCAGCCGTCCAGAAGAATGGCACCCATTCCGATAAGACAGCCGTCGTCAACGGTACAGCCGTGGATGATGGCCCGGTGTCCCACAGTAATACGGTTTCCCACATGTAAGGGATGGGTTCCCCCGGTGACGTGGAGTATGCATTGGTCCTGAATGTTGGTCTGGGCCCCTATCCGGATGTAGTGCACGTCGGCACGGATGACAGTGCCAAACCATATGCTCGACTCGCTACCTATAACCACATCACCAATGATGATTGCGCCGGGAGCCACGTATACTGTTGGGTCAATGCTCGGCTGCACACCCTTGAAAGACAGATTCCTTCTCACTCCAGTTCCTTCTTCTCTTTGAGCCCAAGCTGCCGAGCAATTTCCCGGGCAGTTGCTTCCACAAAGGCGTCGAGCTCCTCCGGCGGCAGAGGCTTTCCCGCTTCAGGCAACCGTTTCAATCCTGTTGGTTGAACCAGGCTGGGCAGGTTGATCAGCTCTCGTTTGGGTACTATCTCGAAAGCAGGATCCAGATCATCGGCAAAGTAGCGCTCCTGAAATCCGGCGAACTTCAGGGAGTGTGCAGTGGCATCCAGCACTACCGTCTGCCCGTGCTCCAAAATACCCTTCTGCACGGCATGGCGCAACCCTGCCAGACATTCACCCCCCTGGGTGCAGGCGATATGACCGTTGCGATTGGCGATGATCTGGCAATCCATTATCTCCTGTTCGCTCACCTGGACAACGAACACCCCTGCCCGTCCGTCTGCCTGCTCGTAGGTCTCCACCAGACGTACAACCCTGGGCATGGACACAGGATTGCCGATCATCGCCGCTTGGGCCACACTGGCCCGCACAGTTACAGGTCGAAAAACCCGCCTGCCCGGATCAGACTCCTGGTAGTACCGGAACACCGGATCGGCGTGTTCCGACTGCACACCGATGATTGTGGGCAACCCTCCAATCACTCCCAGGTCCAGGAGCTTGAGAAAGCCCCCCATTACCGCGGTAATATTGCCCGCATTACCAATGGGTACCACCACCACCTTTCCCTCTATCTCATAGTCGAAACTCTGGGCTACCTCGAATGAATAAGACTCCTGTCCCAGGATGCGCCAGGCGTTCTTTGAATTCAACAGGGCTACCTGGTAGTGATCGGCCAGATACTCCACGACCTTCATACAGTCATCAAATACCCCCGGGATCTCATAGACCTGCGCGCCGCTTCCCAGAGGCTGGGAAACCTGCTGCGGCGTCACCTTCCGGTGCGGGAGCAACACGGCCGATTTGACAGTCCTGCTCAGGTAGGCCGAGTAGAGCGCCGCCGCCGCCGAAGTATCTCCCGTGGAAGCACATATGGAAACCACGTCGCTCAAGCCCTGCCGGCGGATCAGGTGGTTCAGGTAACTCAGGGCGCAGGCCATACCTCGGTCTTTGAAAGACGCACTTGGATTCTGTCCGTCATTTTTGAAGTAGAAATCCAGGCCCACCCAGGCCCGCAGAGCGTCGTTGGCCTTGACGAGCGGGGTGTGGCCCTCCCCGAGATAGATGATATCCTCCAGGGGGACCAGCGGGGCGAGCAGTTCGTGGAACAGGAATATTCCCTTCAGGGCCGACATGTTGAGCATGCGACGGTAGTCAAAGAGACGTTGCCAGAAGGAGCCAGAAAACTTTTTCAGACGTTCCCACTGGCGATCCTCGATCATCAGGACGCTCCCGCATCTTGGACAGGTATAGAGCAACGATTCGATGGGAAAGAACTCATGACATTGCACGCATCGATACATCATATGCCCGGAGGGTTCGGGCAAAAGGTATGGTCGAATCTCATCCGGAAAGTCAGTAAAATGCATCCGCAAGCTCCTTGGCGAAATGACAAGAGTTTGCTGGCGCCTGAACGTGCAACGCCAAACCCAGACAGCAGAAATTTAACAGGGTGAACTCTGAACCTGTGCGCCCTGCTGCTGCATAAAGGAATACGGAAATCAGCCGTGCTCTCGCGCCGGATCCTTGATGCAACTTGCTTCATTCTGAGATTCAGGAAATGCACCAATGGTGTATTTCTGAATCAGGTAGGGCCGAACACAGTAACAAAGTCCCAAAAAACAAACTGCTCCATTTCCCCCCCCGGCAACGTTTTGCAACAACGGGGTGAACGCTTACCTTTTTATTCTAAAGATAAAATTCCTGTCAAGGGCATTCACCCTCGTCCTTTTTTCTTGAACAACAACAACCAAATCCACTATACTTCCATTTATAGACCCACAGCAATCCCGGAGGCCACAGGATATGGTGGACCTTCTTTATATCCGCGACGAGGAATTCTACACGGATGGACAGGTCATCTTCGAACAGGGAGGATTCAGCGATTGGATCTACGTCTTGATGGAAGGCCAGGTCAAAGTCATAAAAACTACAGCCAAAGGTCGGGTCACAGTCGCCACCTTGGGTGAGGGTGATCTCATCGGTGAGCTCGAATTCCTGGACATGGGAAAGGAGCCCCGTTCAGAAACGCTGGTGGCTGTTGGTGACGTCAAGCTGGGAGTTCTGGATCGTGACAGACTTCGACGCGAGTACGACAGCCTTTCTCCAGAATTCCGCAAAATCATCCGTACTCTGGTTCAAAGGATGCGACACACCACCCGGGTAGCTGCATCCCTGGCCGTCTCCTGAAGGCCGCACAATGGCCGCGTTGCCTGTGCTATCCTCATGCCTTGCGGTCGTGGAAAAAAGTCAACAGGTACGCATCAATCCTGCCGCCATACCACCCTTCGTCAAAAGTATCCGAGGGGAGATACCGCCTCTTCCCCAGGGTCCTGCACCCTATCACTATTTTGACGGCACCCTCGTCACGGCCCAGTGGATCTTTGTACTCGATATCCTCAATCATTGCTTCTGGCCCGATGCAGGCTCTGCCGCATGGAAAATCCACTACAAGGGTGAGATCCTCTCGGGTTACTGGGCCCTGGCGGCGAGCCTCACTCGTGCCATGGAGGAGAAAATTCCCATCCACCGGGCCGAAACCCTGGCAGTCCTCAACCGCAAGACAGTCGATCATATCTTCCGGGGCAGAGGCGAAATTCCCCTTCTTGACGAAAGGTTGGCGAATCTCCAGCAGGCAGGACAGGTACTCCTGGATCGTTTCCAGGGCAACTTCCTTCATGTGCTGGAGGAGGCAAGAGGCTCGGCCACACAACTCGTTCTTGTTGTCACTGCGGCATTTCCCAGTTTCAACGACACTGCTGCCTACCGTGGGAAACCGGTCTATTTCTACAAGCGCGCGCAGCTTTTGACCCTTGACCTGTGGTGTGCCTTCTCCGGCAAGTCCTGGGGAGCACTGGAGGATCTAGATCAGCTCACCGCCTTCGCCGACTACAAGCTTCCCCAGGTGCTCCGGCATCTGGATATCATCCGTTACACACCGGAGCTCTCTAGACGTATCGATAACCTGGTACAGCTTGCTCCCGGCAGCCCGGAAGAGGTGGAAATTCGGTTGGCGACAATCCGGGCAGTGGAGTTGATCCGCCAGGAACTGGCGCAAGAGGGAAACGCGGTAACCTGTGCCCAGCTGGACAACTGGTTGTGGACACTGGGCCAGAGAAGTGCCTACCGCAGCCGTCCTTATCATCGAACAAGAACAGTATTTTACTGAAAAGCGGCCTGCGGCAAAAAAGGAACCCCTATCGGCCCGGCGCACAGTGACCGATAGGGGCAAGGGGCACCAAGGGAGACTGGCGTCTCCCTCGTAATCAACATTACCTTATTGTAGATTCCAGGTCAAGAAATTTCTCAACTTCCTAGGAATTTTTCGTAGTTTTTCCAAAAAGCTTTTTAATATCAATTTGTTACATAGTTAACCACTCCCCTGGAACCAATAAACAGAGGGGTTCTTCTCCGGAGTGTGTTCATAAATTCTATTATACCAACTGTTGCAGAAGTTGACAAAATCCCGTGGTAGTGAAGAAACTCAATTGGGTTTCTGGACCGAAAGACACCTCATCGCCGTCCGCCAGACTCCGTTTCATCGATGGTACCAGTCTTTGTCCATTAACAAAGGTTCCGTTGGTGGAATTCATATCTACCAGCTGAACAGCCAGGCTGCCCGGAACCTGGCGGAAGTAAGCGTGCACTTTTGAGACCATTTTGTTGCAGAGAACTATAT
>JBKHJD010000144.1:0-5774 GCA_046538315.1 Syntrophobacteria bacterium | reverse complement strand
GGCTGGGGCTTGCGCAGAGGAGGTCCTGCAATTTGCCCACCACCTCTTTTCCCGCCACGAGTATTTTCGAGCCATCACTGAATACCAGCGTTTCCTCTTCCTCTACCCTGAAAACCCTGAAGGAGCGACTGCGGCCCTGCGGATTGCGCAGTGTTACTTCCGTGGCCGCAGATGGGACCAGGTGGTGGAGGTGGTAGACTCTTTCTTCCGTGACTATGAGCAGAGCCCCCTGAAATGGGAAGCCCGTTTGTTGAAGGGTCGGGCTCTGATTCACCTCGGCTGTGGCGAAAAGGGCCGGGAGGAGTTTCAGGCTGTCATCAAGGCCCGGCCGGGAAGCTCTCTGGAGGCCGAGGCCTGGTATGGTATCGGTCTCAGTTATGGCAGAGAAGGTCGCTGGCTGGAGGCAGACCAGGCTCTCCGGCAGATCGGCACGGAGAGTCGGTTTTACGGCACGGCCGCTCAGGTGCAGCAAATCCTGAAGGAAGCATCCAAGAGGCGGCGCAAGGATCCTGCGCTTGCCGGGCTGCTGGCGGCGATTGTTCCCGGAGCGGGACACCTCTACTGCAAAAGACCTGCGGATGCAGCGGTGGCCTTCGGCTTCACCGGTGCCTTTGCAGGGGCTACAGTGGAGGCCTTCAGCCAGGATCATGAAGAACTGGCGATAGGCCTTGCGGTGGTGACTCTGGCCTTTTACGGGGGCAATATTTTCAGCGCTGTGAATGTGGCTCACAAATTCAATGACCGGGAAAAGCGGCGGCTGGACGAGAGTCTTGCTCCCTTTGAGGATATCGGTCTGGGCCGCAAGCGGGCACCTTCGGTATCTCTGGCTGTACAGGTTTTCTTCTGAACCGAAAGGACCATCATGAAATTCCGGTGGCTTTTGCTTCCGGTGATGCTGGCGGTGTTTTCCTTTCCTTCACTGCCTGCTCGGGCAGCAGACGATCCCCTGCAGGGGCCATGGGAGCAGGCACCTGGCAGGACATGGGAGCAGCGGCGGCAGGGTGGTCAGGATAGCCCTTCCGTAGCCTCCGGCTTTTTCTGTTCTCTGCTCGGGTTTTTCCAGCGGGTGATTTCCCCGGTGGACGGCAGCCGCTGCCCGAGCTATCCCACCTGCTCCAACTACAGCATGCAAGCGTATAAAAAACACGGGGCTCTACTCGGCACACTGATGACTCTGGATCGACTCATCCACGAGGCTTCCGAGGCGCGCTTTGCCCCGATGATCGAGGTCAACGGGGTACAGCGTATCTATGATCCCCTAGCAGCCAACGAGTTCTGGAAAACAGAAAACACAGGCACCCGATCCAGGTAAATCTCGGGAGAACACGCTGGCGTGGCTCCTGACCGGCGCGCTGCTCAAGGAGTTCGGCTTTACTAAGGCCGGGACCGGGGTAGTACCTGTATGTCTTTGTTCAGCAAAGCGGCCAGAACGCAGTGCTTGTCTTCCGATTTGATGATTTTGATGCAGCCGTGGAGGTCTTGACCCGTAGCGGCGTCACGGTTATCGACGGCCAGAGTCTCTACGCCATGTAACACCCGGCTCCCATCTGGGGCGGGAACCACTTGACGAGAAAAGGCCAGCAGTCGCATACATCCAAGGAGAAAGGAGAGGGCGATGAGGAAAGGATCGATAATAAGCGCCGTCTGCGTGTTGCTCATCCTGTTCTGCCCGGCTTTTACCCTGGCAGCTGGATTTGCCCTTTATGAAAATGGCGCCGCACCACTTGCCATGGGAGGCGCGTTCACTGCCCAGGCCGACACTCCTGCAGCCCTGTTCTACAACCCCGCTGGGATCACGCAGCTGGAGGGCAAACATATATCCGGGGGCGTAACCATGATTGTGCCAAACTTCGAGTTCGAGAGCGCAACTACTGGGCACACCACGGAACCAGAAAATGATCCGGAATTTCCCGCTACATTCTACTACACCCAGCAGATGAACGACAGGTTCTGGCTGGGTTTCGGCTTTTTCTCCCCCTTCGGTCTGGCAACGGAGTGGCCTGAGGATTGGGAGGGGCGATACATTTCGGTGAAAAGTGATTTACTAACCTTTACCCTCAATCCAAATGTCGCTTTCAAGGTGACCGATTGGCTCTCCTTGGCCATGGGTGCCGAGGTCCTCTACCTGGATGCGGAGCTCACCAAAATGATCCCTACCAACGTCAATACAATCCCCTCCGAAGACGTTCTCCAGAAACTTGAAGGAGACGGGTTCGGGTTCGGCGCGAATGCGGCTGCTCACTTGAATTTCGGGAATCTCAGATTTGGCCTGAGTTACCGCAGCCCCATAGATGTGGAGATCGATGACGGGGACATCAGCTTCGAACACTCGGCCGCAAGCCGGGCATTGCCGGTCACTACGCTGCCTACGATGCCACCGACGGTCGTGGACCGCAATGGTCCTCGGAACTTCAAAGACGGCAGTGGGTCCACAACTGTCAAATTGCCTCAATCCGTGGCCGGAGGGGTGGCCTATACGTTCCTGGAGCGATTGACTTTCGAGTTTGACTTTCAATGGACAGAGTGGAGCTCCTATGATGATCTCGAGATAATTCTCAACGAGCCGCTGTTTCAGGCTGCTTCCCCTCCGGGAGCATCAGTCAGTCGGAATCCCAAGAACTGGAATGATGTCTGGGCCTACCGATTCGGGGTGCAATACAAGGCAACCCGGGATCTAACCCTTCGAGCTGGGTACGTATACGACGAATCACCCATCCCCGACAGTACCTTCGACTCCATGCTTCCAGGAAACGACCGGCAAATTTACTCCTTCGGTGCCGGATACAAGATCAAAAGATTCAATATCGACCTGGCCTATGTGTACTGGGACATGAAGTCTCGCACCAAGACGGCCACCAGCAGTGCAGCCGGCCGAAACCTCACAACCATCGATCCCCTTGATGTTACAAAAGGTGGAGGCGGTACGAGTTTTGGCGGGACCACCCTTGACAGGCCGGCTGCCGGGGACTACGACGCCGACGCCCATTTTGTGGCGCTGCAGGTGAGCTACTCCTTTTAACACGGGCTGGTCTCATATAATATAAGGAAGGAAAATAGAGTCTCCACCCCTTTTTGAGCGTGGCTGTTCTTTGTGCCAACCCTGTCAGCGCCTTGATTTCTTTGCCCATTCCAGGCCAGACCCTTTTTGGGGTTAAAAAGTTCGTGGGCTCCGAATGAAGGCACCCTTACCGTGGAGGCTGATCCGGGGGGTCTCTCGGTTTCCCCAGGGAACACATATCTCCTTGATCTCCTGTGGAACATCAAGCTCCAGCTAATTGGATTGCAATATTTGAGCGTATCTGTTATTGAATACAATTTAACTCTGACTTGGACAAGGAAGTGCCGGGCGCCTTGATGGAAAGGCTCGCTTCCATAGATCTCGGCTCCAACACCCTGCGATTGCTTATCGCTGATCACCTGGCGTCCGGAGTTCTCCGGCCCATCACAAAGGAACGCCGCATCACCCGCCTGGGTGAGAATTTCCTGCCGTCCAGAAGGCTGCAACCACAAGCAATGGCGCGCAGCATCGCTGCCCTCAAGGAATTCGGCGACCTGATGACCCAAAGGGGCGTTTCATCCTACCTTGCCGGGGCCACGGCGGTGGTGCGGGAAGCCGGAAACGGTGAAGAGTTTCTGAGTATGGTCCGGCGGGAGACCAGTCTCCAGGTCCGGCTTCTCAGTGGCAGTGAGGAGGCCAGGCTCTCTCTGCTTGGAGTCGCTTCGGCTATTCGGGCCACAGACGCACCCATGGCGGTATTTGATATCGGCGGCGGCAGTTCCGAGCTGATCTGGACCCCGGAGGCAGCCAGAGGCCCGGCAGAGTGCGCCAGCCTGCCGGTGGGAGTAGTCCATCTTACCGAGACGTTTCTCAAAGAGGATCCCCCCGGAAGGGAAGCGTGCGCACGTCTGGGGCGGCAGGTCCACACCATGCTGGACACGGTGGCTTTCGGGGACAAACTCCAAAGGAGCATGTGGGTAGGGACCGCTGGCACAGTCACCACCCTTGCTGCCATGCGTCTCGAGTTGCGGCGGTATGATCCGGAGCGGATCAACGGCACAGTGCTCGAGAAACCATGGCTTGCGGATCTGTGCCAGCGTCTGGCAGTCATGCCTGTTGCCCGGCGTCGTCAGCTTCCAGGGCTTGAGCGCGGGCGTGAAGATATCATCCTGGCCGGGGCGGTCGTGACCCTGGAGCTTATGAATACCTTTCGCTTTACCCGGTGTACCGCAAGTGACGGCGGGTTGCTTGAAGGTCTGTTTCTGGAGGTGTGTGGTTCCCTTGCGCCGTCTCTAGAAAACAGCAAAGGCAGCATCAACAAGAGGACTCTCTTATAGCCGCGGTGCAACTCAAAGAGACTATTGCCTCCGTACGATGCGCAAGGGCCTTACGTATACAAAAAGTCTAGACACCCTGGTTTATCCTGGATGACGTTACCCACGGAATAAAGAGGATTGCCCATGAGCCCGAAAGAAAGTGACATGCCCCTGGCCCTTACCTTTGATGATGTGCTGCTGCTGCCTGCAGCCAGCAAGGTCCTTCCCAAGGAGGTGGACATCAAGACCCACCTCACCCGCAATATATCCATGAACATCCCTCTGGCCAGCGCGGCCATGGATACGGTCACCGAGGCAAATACTGCCATCAGCATGGCCAGGGAAGGCGGAATCGGCATCATCCACAGAAACATGAGCATCGAGAGGCAGGCCAAGGAAGCAGACAAGGTCAAGAAATCAGAAAGCGGCATGATCGTTGATCCTGTCACCATGCATCCTGACCAGAAAATCTCCGAGGTGCTTGAAGTGATGGAACGATACCGCATCTCCGGCGTGCCCATCGTCAAAGACGGCAGGAAACTGGTGGGCATCGTCACCAATAGAGACCTGCGTTTTGAAACCAATCTGGACCAGAAAGTGGCCGAGGTGATGACCAGGGAAAACCTGATTACCGCACCCGAGGGCATCACGCTGGAGGAGTCCAAGGGTCTTTTGCATCAAAACAGAATCGAAAAGCTCCTGGTGGTAAATGATCAGGGGGAACTGCGCGGTCTCATCACCATCAAGGACATCATGAAGATCAAAAAATATCCGAATGCCTGCAAGGACGCTCTGGGCCGATTGCGGGTGGGGGCGGCTGTGGGGGTAGGCCCGGATCGCGACGCCCGGGTCGAGGCCTTGATCAAGGCGGGTGTCGACGTGATCGCTGTGGATTCGGCTCACGGTCATGCACAGGGAGTGGTGGATAGTGTCCGGGAGATCAAGCGCCGTTTTCCCGATATGGAACTGGTGGCTGGCAACGTTGCCACCGCCGAAGGTACCAGGAGCCTGGCCGAAGCCGGGGCCGACGCCATCAAGGTCGGGGTGGGTCCGGGTTCCATCTGCACCACCCGGGTGGTGGCCGGGGTGGGAGTGCCCCAGATCACTGCGGTGATGGAGTGCTCCCAGGTGGCCGGAGAATACGGCTTGCCAGTGATCGCTGACGGCGGCATCAAGTACTCCGGGGATGTGGTGAAGGCCCTGGCGGCCGGCGCCCATTCGGTGATGATCGGCAGCCTCTTTGCAGGTACGGATGAAAGCCCTGGCGAGACCGTTCTCTATCAAGGTCGATCCTACAAGGTCTACCGCGGCATGGGATCTCTCGGGGCCATGAAGGAGGGCGGCCGCGACCGCTATTTCCAGGGGGACATCGAAGAGGAGGTGAAGTTTGTCCCGGAGGGAATTGAAGGACGTGTTCCCTACAAGGGGCCTCTTTCCTCAAGCATCTATCAACTCGTTGG
>JBKHJD010000143.1:0-5775 GCA_046538315.1 Syntrophobacteria bacterium | reverse complement strand
CCTTCTGCCTGGGCCCCCTGGGTCGAGTCAGCAGGATTGCCTGCCCTTTGGTAGGTGGGGCTTTCACCTTTGCGGCCCTGGAAGGCGGCGCCGAGGCAGCCCCTGGACAGCTAACCGTGGCGGAGATGCGCCACCTTCTGCATGTGCTCACATGATTGATGCCCTGACTGCTTGCGTTGCCCTTTTCGGCAACCCGGTGGCTCACAGCCTCAGTCCGCAGATGCACAATGCCGCCTTCAAACACCTGGGCCTGAATATGATATATTTAGCCTTTCAGGTGGAACGGGCGGCAGATGCCGCGGCTGCCATGCGCGCCTGTGGCTTTCATGGTGCCAGCGTGACCGTACCCCACAAGGAGGCAATGCTGGTGCACCTGGATGAGATTGACGAGGCCAGTCGGACCATCGGTGCGGTAAACACGATAATCAACAGACAGGGCAGGCTGGTGGCGGGCAACACGGACTGGCTGGGGGTGGTGCGGTCTCTGGAGCAGGCAACGGAGCTGGCAGGAAAGCGCTGCCTGATCCTGGGGGCGGGCGGTGCGGCCAGGGCCGCGGTCTATGGACTGGGCAGAGCGGGGGTACAGGTCTTCCTTACCAACCGGACAGAGGTACGTGGCCGCCGCCTGGCAGATGATTTGCAGTGCACCTTCGTTCACTGGCACTCCTGGGAGCACCTGGAAGTGGACCTTTTGGTCAATGCCACTACTGTTGGCATGGGCACGGGGCAGAGTCCGGTACCTCGAAAGTGGCTCCGCTCGGGCATGGTGGTGATGGATATGGTGTACCGGCCTCCGAGAACGAGATTGCTCCGGGATGCCGAAGAGGCAGGCTGTCAGGCGATTTCCGGGCTGGATATGCTCCTGTACCAGGGAGCGGCCCAGCTGGAGCTCTGGACCTGCCGGCGAGCCCCTTTGGAGATCATGCGCCGTGCCCTCATGGAAGGCCTGGGACATGAAACAGATCAGAACCGTTGAGCATCTGGACACAACAGTTTCTATTCCCGGCTCAAAGAGCATCACGCATCGCTACCTCATCATGGCTGCTTTGGCGGCGGGGCGAAGCCGGATTACCAATGCGCTCTGGTGTGCAGACACCCGATATACGGCCGCGGCCCTCGAGAAACTGGGGGCGCGGATCAACCACTCACCCGAGGCAGTAGAGGTGATCGGCACGGGAGGAGAACTGCTCTGCCCTTCCGAGCCCATCTATCTGGACAATGCCGGGACGGCCATGCGTTTGCTGACCGCGGTGGTATGTCTGGGCCGGGGGAGCTATGTGCTCGCAGGCGATGAACGCATGCACAGGCGACCTATCGGTGAATTGCTGGCTGGCCTCAGACCTCTTGGGGGGGAGGCGGAGAGCGTGGAACAGAACGACTGTCCGCCAGTCCGCGTCCGTGCTTCTCGTCTCAAGGGCGGACGCACGGAACTGGACGCCAGCCGATCCAGCCAGTTTGTCTCCGCCATTCTCCTGGCAGCACCCTATGCGGCTCGAGCTGTCGAGGTCACCCTCCGCGGTCTGGTCTCCAGACCCTATGTGGACATCACCCTGGAAGGGATGGCAGCCTTTGGTGCCAGGGGTCGTTGGGTTGACGAGAAGACGCTTCGGGTGGAAGCGCCGGATCGTTACCTGGCGGGCACCCACAACGTAGAAGGTGATTGCTCTTCTGCCTCATACTTCTGGGCGGCTGCGGCAATCACTGCCGGCAGGGTCAGGACCAGCAACATACGCTCTGGCAGTCGGCAGGGCGACCTGCGCCTTCTCCAACTCCTTCGCCAGATGGGATGCGGCGTTCAGTGGGATGAGGAAGGGGTGACGGTAACCGGCGCCCCGCTCCGGGGGATTACTGTGGACATGAGCGATATGCCCGATATGGTCCCCACCCTGGCGGTGATAGCCGCTTTCGCGCGGGGAACCACGAGGATAGGCAATGTGGGTCACCTGCGCCTCAAGGAAAGCGATCGTCTGCGAGCCGTCGCTGAGGGTCTTCAGAGGATGAATCTCCGGGTGGAGGAGGGGAGCGATAGTCTCACCATCACAGGGGGAAAGGCCCAGGCCGCCTCCATTGATCCCCACAACGATCACCGGATTGCCATGAGTTTCGCAGTAAGTGGCCTGAGAATCGGGGGTGTGTGTATCGAGGAGGCATCGTGCGTGGAGAAGTCTTTCCCGCAATTCTGGGAACTTTTCCAGCAGCTCTACAGCTAATCTCAATGCTGTTCACATAAGGCTGGAGTCCGATCCCAGGTTCGCCTTCTTGAGATAAGGTGCGCCGCGCTCCGCTTGGCACACCCTACATGACGCTACAACGAGAGGTAGGGTGTGCTGAGCGCAATCGAAGTGCACCGTCTTCAGATTGGTCCCATGGTAATGCAACAGTATTGTAACTAGCCTGGGGTATTCACGAAGCCAGAGGATTCGTCAACAGGCACCTGGAGTCGGAGGAAAAGCTTTGTTGCAAATGAACTGAACCATTGCAAATGGCAAACATCCAAGGCCGAAATGACCAATCACCAAACTGCTAATATCCACATCGGGATAATCGGCGGCCTGGGAAAAATGGGCCGCTGGTTTCATCGATTTTTCAGTGAACTGGGGTATCCGGTGTCAGTGGCGGACCGGAGTACCAGGCAAACACCCGAGCTTTTGGCCCAGACATGTCAGGTGGTGCTGGTAGCAGTACCCTTGCAGGAGACGGTTCAGGTAGTACGTACTGTAGGTCCCCTGGTCCAAAAGGGGGCACTACTCATGGACATCGCCTCACTGAAGCGAGAGGTGGTGGCGGCTATGCTGAAGTTTTGCTCTGGAGCGGTCATAGGAACTCATCCGCTCTTCGGACCTGGTGAGCCAAATATCACCGGGCAAACCGTAGTGCTCTGCCCGGGCCGAGGCAGAGGGTGGCAGGACTGGGTTACGGGGATTTTTGTCGAAGGTGGCGCCAGGGTGGAAGTGGTCTCACCAGAAGAGCACGACTACCATATGGCTCTGGTCCAGGGATTGACTCATTTCTGCACCCTGGCCCTGGGCCTGACCATTGATTCCCTGAACTTCGACCCTGAAAAATTAGGGCGTTTTGCAACTCCCACGTTTCATCGAAGGCTCATGCAAATAAGCCATGTCTTTTCCCAGGACGCCGATCTCTACGGCGCCATGCCCATGTTGAACTCGGCTTTTGGGGAGGTTTTTCAGGAATTTGAAAAGGTTTTTTTCCTGCTGAAAGAGGTAATTGACAAGAAAGACATCGAAGAATTCGCCAGCCTTTTCGACAAAGCTCGTGCGCGGTTTTGCTCATCCAGCCGGTGAGAGTGCTTCTGCCCGGTTTTCCTTGTCCTGATCTGGCAGTCATGCTATATAAAACAAAAATACGTTCCAGGCTGTCTTCGATATATCCAACCTCACTGTTTCTCTTACTGTTTGGCATCCGAACAACTGGAAAGCCTGCGGGCGTGTACCGGGTGCCACGAAACAGGTCCTGGAAGCGGTCCTTTTCAGCGAGCTTCTACTCCTTGGATCAAGGGAACGCAAGGAGGAAACACTATGGCAACTCTGTCGGTTACTATCCCTATGGAGACCAGGGTGGCGCGAATGCGCTTCCAACCCGAGATCTGGAAGCAAACCGATGGGTTTCGTCGTGATGTGGATGCCACCGTACAACGAATCGCTGAGACGCTCTCGGTGGAAGACCTGGAAGGAGTCAGGAAGGCGGTGGAGGTGGGCAAGCTCGATCAGACGTACGGTTACTTCAATGACCCCCGTGGGTTTTTCCAGGTGTTGCTGGCAGCGCAGGGAGTGAGGCAGGAAGATGCGCAGAATGGTTATCGCCGAACACGGGATGACCTGGTTCAAGGTAACATTATGATCGCCAATCAGATCACCATCTCGGACATAAAGGCTGATATCGGCTCCATTGGGGGGCATCTCAAACCGGGACGGTCGGTAATGAACGCTGTGACCAGATACGTTGAGCAGGAAGGGTTGAATACGGGTTTGCTGCGCAGCTACTATGTGAGCAGTACAGGCGACGATATTTCCATACTCATGACTCACCAGCGCGGCAAACTGGACGAGACCATCCATAGCCTGGCCTGGAACGCTTTTCTCACCGGCACTGAAGTGGCCCGTCAGGAAGGCCATTACGGAGCAGGCCAGGACTTGCTGGTGGATGCGCCCTCTGGCAATGTCAAAGGTGCAGGGCCGGCCGTAGCGGAACTTGAATTTGTCGAGCGCAAGGTGGAGCCTTTTCTCGATATCGGCGCAGACAAGACCAGCCCCGGAGCATTCAGCCTCCCGCTTTATTTACTCTCCGATCCCATGTACAATGCCGGTTTGATCCTGGCCGACAATGCGAAGCCGGGCTACACGTATCGAGTCCTGGACCTGAGCCACAAGGGCGGTGAGGACAAGGCCATATACCTGAGCACAACAGAAGATCTTTACGACCTGGCACTGCTTCTCCGGGATGCCGACAACTTCGTTATCGAAGCCATGTACTTGAAAGCCACCGGTGAGCAGTTCGTCTCGGTGAGCGCTACCCGGCTGCATGACATTGCAGGGAAATATACCGGCAAGGACGACCCGCGGATGCTCGTCCGCTTGCAGGGAGCCTTTCCCGCAACCGGTGAGGTACTGCACCCCTATTCCATGGCTCCTCTGGTACCGGGGTTCATGCGGGGAAGCCACAATGGCCCCCTCATGCCGGTGACCCAGAACGGAGTCGTCTCCTGGTTCGACGGCCCCCCGGTGGTGACAGCGGCTGCTTTCAGCGTCAAAAACGGTTTGCTTACAGAACCGGCCGATACCTTCGACCAGCCGTTCTGGGATGCTGTGCGCGAGGAAGTGGCTCAAAAAGCACAGTGGATCCGGAGGCAGGGATTTTTCGGTGCCGCAATGCTCCCATGGCAGGAGCTGGAGTATTCTGCCGGGCCGGTGAAGAAGATGAACGCCTTGCAGAGCCGTTTCAGGTTCGAGAAGGAGAGCTAGCAAGCTGGCCTCGGCACGTGCGGGATATGATGCTTTTTTCATTGACGGGAGGAGGACGATTCCCCCGACGGCTGGAAAAATTGGTCTGCCTGGTTCAGACCACCCCAGGCTCCAATGACCGTCGGCTTTTTGTCCCACAGAATAATACTGCTTGACAATGGCCGAAGTTATTCAACTGGAGTCCTTCAAGCGCAAACAGGCTGCAATGAGGGGCTTCAAGACCTGGTCAAAGCGCTTTGGCGAAAACCTGGATGAAAAGACCAGGCTGTCCGACTTGTCGGACCGGACGCTGGCCTTTCTGATCTCCCCCGGGGACCAGAACATTTTTGCCCTCTACGAACTCGTCATGGGAGTGAAGAACCTGGGGAGCGCCTCGCAGTTTTTTCACCTGGACAAACTGACCAAGATGGAGGTCATTGAGATCGCCATCCACCTGCTGGACCAGCTTCGCTTTGAATGTATGCGACGTTTGAACTGGTTGGCGAGGGAGACCGGCCAGCCACCGCCCATCGTGGAACTCATCGAGCAATACCCGGGCCTGGGAAAACAGAGGCGGCTGTCGGTCCCGGCGCTCAGTTCCTCCCATCCCACGTATAAGACCTATCAAAAGCTTTCTGCGTTCGACAAGGAGGCATTTGTCCGTAAACAGATTCCTGCAGCCATCCATGCGTTCAAAAAAAGAGCTGGAGAGTAACGCTACTCCGAGCAAAGTGCAATACGTTGCGGAAAATCCAAAAGCTCAGGCCCGCAGCAACCAGGGGACCAGCCAGCAGGGTATCTCCTACATTGTCCC
>JBKHJD010000142.1:0-5828 GCA_046538315.1 Syntrophobacteria bacterium | reverse complement strand
GAACATGTGATCGCTGTTCGTGGTGATGTGCGCCCGCGACCCGAGGGGATGATCAATCCCAAATTGGTAACGGGGCAGGTAGAGGTAATTGTGGATGAGTATCGCCTCCTCAATACCTCCCTCACCCCGCCTTTCCAGCTGGAGCCCACCGTTGAGGCCAGTGAAAATCTGCGGCTCCAGTACCGCTTTTTGGATTTACGCCGCCCCACACTTTTCTCCAACCTCTTGCTGCGCCACCAGTCCGCCCAGGCACTTCGCCGTTATCTCAACGAAGCCGGCTTCCTGGAGGTGGAAACTCCGGTATTGACAAGGAGCACCCCTGAGGGGGCCAGGGACTACGTGGTCCCCAGCCGTATCAACCCCGGTAAGTTCTATGCTCTGCCCCAGTCGCCCCAGCTGTTCAAACAGCTTCTCATGATTGCCGGCTTTGATCGCTACTACCAGATTGTCCGTTGTTTTCGCGACGAAGACCTGCGGGCTGACCGTCAACCGGAGTTTACTCAGGTGGACATTGAGATGGCTTTCGTTAACGAAGACCACATCTACCGACTCACTGAACGGCTGCTCAGCCATCTTTTCCAGGAGGTGCTCGGCCGGGAACTGGAAACACCCTTCCCTCGACTTACCTACGACGAAGCCCTGGCGCGCTACGGAACCGACAAGCCTGACATGCGTTTTGCCATGGAACTGATCGATGTAACACCGGTCTTCGCCCACAGCAACTTTCAGGTCTTTGTCAAGCAGATCAAGGGTGGCGGCGTCGTCAAGGCATTGAATCTGAAAGGTCAGGCAACCTTGCCTCGTAGTGACCTGGACAAAATGCAGGGCAGGGACAACTTGGCCAATTACTACAGCGTGCAAACTGGTGCCAATGGAGTGGCCTGGATCAAGGTCCAGGACAACAACTGGCAGGGCCCAGTGGCCAAGAACCTCAGCAACGGTGAAAAGGAATTGCTTGCCCAAACAGCCGGCCTCGAGCCGGGTGATCTCGTCCTCTTTGTGGCGGGTGAGCCTTTGCTGGTCAACGCCACCCTGGACATCCTCCGCCGTCATTTTGGTCACAGACTCAACCTTGTCGGCAACCAACAGTTTCGCTTCACCTGGATCACCAATTTCCCGCTTCTGGAATACGATATCCAGCAGAAGCGCTACGTTGCCCTGCACCATCCTTTCACGGCCCCGGTGGAGGAGGATACAGGTCTCCTCGCCGAACATCCGGAGCGAGTCCGGAGCCGTGCCTACGACCTTGTCTTGAACGGCAATGAGATCGGCGGCGGCAGCATCCGTATTCATCACCAGATCCAGCAGCAGCAAGTATTCCAGGCCCTTGGCATCAATGCCGAAGAAGCTCGGCGCAAGTTTGGTTTCATGCTGGAGGCACTTCAGTACGGTGCTCCCCCCCATGGCGGCATTGCCCTGGGTTTCGATCGATTGGTCATGCTTATGTGCGGCGCCGGTTCCATACGGGACGTCATCGCCTTTCCCAAAACCCAGAAAGCCACCTGCCCGTTGACCGGGGCTCCTGAAGAGATCAGCCTCGAGCAGCTCCTGGAGCTTTCCATCAAGCTGGATCTGCCGGGATAACACTCTTGCGCAGAGCTACCTTCTTCAATTCACCCCGTTGTTGCAGAACGTTGCCGAGGGGAGATGGGGCTCTTTCTTTGCTGCCACTTTGTTAATATGTTCAAATCTGTTCGATTGAGGAATAGTCCGTTAGTGCATTTCTGAATCGCAGAGTAAAAACGTTTACATCAAGCCTCCAGCGCGCAGTCATGGCCAATTCCGGTAGCCCTTTATGCAACAACGAGGTTCATACACTAGACGACCAGTGTACTTGCTCGGGAGGTATTACTCGGTTCATTTTCCACCCGTTCCTTGTTTGACCGGGGAGGATGGGGGCGAGAGGATATAACAGGATTTGGCTCCCGGAGAAGCAGGGGATTGACACAGTGCAGATTTTTCGCTTAAATGTGTTTGTGTGGCTGCCTCTCCAACCACACCTCAAGAGAAGGCAGCCCGGGTTCTGGCCTCTCTGAACGTGGACAAACAAGGGTGATGAAGCCCTGTTGTAGAACAGGGTGCCCTTTGGAACATTCAACAGGGCTCGCTGGTTCAGTTCATGCTGAACGGGTGTCCCGTTTTTATTTGGCAGTGGCGATCAGACCATGGTCCGCTGGAACAAATACAAAAAAGTTCTGGATCATCAGCACAACGACTTCTGCGTCTCCCGGCTCAAGGATGTCCCGGAACCCAATCTGCACAGGGATATTTTCCCTTACGACCAGGTAAGCCGGATTGATTTTGATCACAAGATCGTTCCCATTGATCCGGCAGAGGAACTGGTGATTACGGATACTACCTTTCGTGATGGTCAGCAGGCCAGACCCCCCTACACAGCCGAGCAGATTGATATTATCTTTGATTTTCTGCACCGTTTGGCAGGTCCCGGCGGCGTTATTCGGCAAACCGAGTTTTTTCTCTACAGCAAGAGAGACCAGGAAGCAGTGTCGCGATGCCTGGCCAAGGGCTATCGCTATCCGGAGATCACCGGCTGGATACGAGCTGTAGAGCAAGATCTGGACCTGGTGCGCACAATGGGCCTCAACGAGACCGGAATCCTGACATCGGTTTCAGATTATCATGTCTTCTACAAGCTCAACAGCACTCGGGCCAAAACGATGGAAAGGTACCTGGGTATCGTCAACTCCGCCCTTGAAAAAGGGATCGTGCCCAGGTGCCATTTCGAGGATATTACCCGGGCTGACATCTATGGGTTCTGTGTGCCTCTGGCCACCGAATTGATGAAGCTCAGGGAGCAAAGCGGTATCGATATCAAGATCCGGATGTGTGACACTCTGGGATATGGTGTCACCTATCCTGGGGCCGCCTTGCCGCGGAGTGTCCCCAGGCTGGTCAGGGCGATGATAGATGATGCCGGGGTCCCGGGGCACCTTCTCGAGTGGCACGGCCACAACGACTTCCACAAAGTCCTCATCAACGCCACCACTGCCTGGCTCTACGGCTGTGCTGCCGCCAACGGCACCCTTTTGGGCTTCGGGGAACGCACCGGCAACACCCCGGTGGAAGCGCTTATCATTGAATATATCAGCCTTGTAGGACACAACAATGGCATCGACACCACGGCTATCACGGACGTTACCAACTATTTCTCCCGTGAACTGGGCTACAAGATTCCACCCAACTATCCCTTCGTGGGCACGGATTTCAATGCAACCAGTGCCGGGATTCATGCTGACGGTCTTATAAAAAACGAGGAAATTTACAATATCTTTGATACCCGCAAAATTCTCAACCGCCCCGTCAACATTACGATCACAGACAAAACCGGGGCCGCAGGAGTGGCCTACTGGGTCAACAGCCGCCTGGGCCTTGACGGCGATGCCGCCATCAACAAGCGCCACCCTGGAATCATCAAAATCCACAAGAGAATCATGCGGGAATACGAGGAGGGCCGGGTTACCAGCATCTCCAACAAGGAACTGGAACGCTGGGCCCGGCGACATCTCCCTGAATACTTCGTAAGTGAGTTCGAGCTCCTCAAGCAAAAGGCCCACGCCCTGGCGGCCCACCTCGTGGAAGAGGTTGTGGAATCCGAGGAGATTAAATCCATGGATGCCGCACGTCAGGAGCCGGTATTGCAAATCCTGCTCGATCTCAACCCCTTTATCCAGTATATCTATGTCACCAATCGGGAAGGCGTCAAGATCACCCGCAACATCACCGATATCGCCGATCGCTCCAAGTATGAAAAGGCCAAAGTCGGCGAGGATCTCTCTGATCGTCCCTGGTTTGCAAACCCTATCCGGGACGGCAGGGTCCACATTACAGATTTTTACAAGTCAGTGTACACTGGCGCCCTCTGTATAACAGTCTCGGCTCCCATTCGCGACGCAACGGACGAAATAGTCGGGGTCCTCGGGGTTGACATCCGTTTTGAGGATCTGGCCAAACTGGAAGAAGAATCAGAGCATTAGTCCACGGGGCCTGGCGATTGCAGCAGGATGGAGGCTCCCGGGGTCTCGAAACGCGCAGACGGCCCGAAGAGCACCAGGGCTCTTTTCCCCGGCAAGAGAGTTGTGCCGGCATCCGGTGGTATGAGCAGACGACTCGAGCACTCCAACCAGGGTTGTCCTCTCCGGCAGCTGTTTCTGGCGGCGCTTCTGTTCGCATTCACCGGCTGTGCCACTTCGCCGCCGCCGCAACAAGGAACTACCTCATACGAGGTGAACGGCACACGGTATTACCCCCTTCCCTCATCGTCCGGTTTCGTCCAGAAGGGCCTTGCATCCTGGTACGGGCGCAGATTCCACGGCCGTAAAACTTCCAATGGTGAGCCTTATAACATGTATGGGTATACTGCGGCCCACAAAACTCTTCCTTTCAACACCTATGTACGGGTGGTCAATCTGAAAAACGCCAGGGCCACCCTGGTACGCATCAATGATCGCGGTCCTTTTGTACGAGGCCGGATCATAGACCTCAGCTATGCCGCAGCCTCTGCTCTGGGAATGGCTCAAGATGGATTGGCGCCGGTACGTATCGAAGCGCTGGGCTATAAGAACAGGAAACGCCGGTCCGGCACATTGATGCAAGCGTTTGTTACACCTCCAAGCTACCAGCGGGGCAATTTCACTGTTCAGGTCGGGGCCTTCGCCCAACAGGAAAACGCTCTGAGGCTTCGCGCCTCACTGAGCCGGAAGTACCGACATGCATCGCTCACCAGTACCAACCGAGGCGGCCAGCTCCTCTACCGGGTCCGGGTGGGGCAGTACTGCCGGTTGGATAGGGCCAGGGCCGCTGCCAGGCAGTTGCAGGAGCAAGGATTTCCCAATGCCTTTGTAGTAGCTGGTGCCGATTGAGCTTCGAGCACATGCACAGCGAGGTCCGGGTGGAAGTACTGACGTATCCCTCAGCTACAGCGCAGCAACGCATCGAATACATTATCAACCGCACGCTGTCCTACTCCGAAACCCAGGAACGCGCAGTAGCGGAAATCATCGAGGCGGTGCGCACCGAAGGTGATGCCGCACTGCTGCGTTATACCCGCCAGTTTGATGCTCCTGAAATGAGTCCGGAGCAGATCCGGATAAAGGATGCGGAAATTGCCGCTGCCGCAAAACAGGTTGACCCTGAGGTTATCAGTCTCATCCAGCGAGCCAGGGATAATATCAGCCGCTTCCATGAAGCCCAGCGTCGGCATTCATGGATATTGCCGTGCGTGGACGGCTCCATCCTAGGTCAGATGACCCGGCCCGTCGCTGCGGCTGGACTCTATATTCCAGGCGGCCGGGCAGGGGAAACCCCGCTCATCTCCTCGCTGCTCATGAACGCCGTTCCGGCAATCATTGCCGGGGTTCCCCGGCAGCAGGTGGTCACACCGCCCCGGCGCGACGGCAGCATCGATCCTCACTTGCTCGTGACCGCAGATCTACTCGGCCTCAGGGAAATCTACAAGGTAGGGAGTGCCTGGGCAATCGCTGCACTCGCCTACGGCACTGAAACCATACCCGCAGTGGACGTCATTGTGGGACCGGGCAACATCTACGTCACCCTGGCCAAGAAACTTGTTACCGGTCGGGTGGGCATAGACCTGGTTGCCGGTCCCAGCGAGATTCTCATTATTGCCGACTCCAGTGCCGACCCACGCCACATAGCAGCCGATCTGCTCAGCCAGGCGGAGCACGACCCGATGGCCAGCGCTCTTATGCTCACCCCTGACGATGAACTGGCTCATGCCACCTGCATGGCCCTCCAGGAGCAATTGGCCCTTTTGCCCCGTCGTCGGATAGCCCAGGACTCACTGGACG
>JBKHJD010000141.1:0-5843 GCA_046538315.1 Syntrophobacteria bacterium | reverse complement strand
GAATACTACCTGGGTAATACCGGCGCGGTCGCGGAGATCGATAAAGATAAGACCGCCGTGGTCCCGACGACGCTGAACCCAGCCCATGAGAACAACGCTGACGCCAGTGTGGTCAACGGAAAGTGAGCCGCAGTCGTGAGTGCGTTCCAACTGGCCAAGAATGTCCAGCCCCATACAATCCCTTTCCGATCACCCCGAAACAACGGTTTGTCTGATATCGGTTCCACACAGGCTGGTCAAATGCGCAACAATTTCCTCCAACGCGATCTCCTGTTGGGTTTTTGCCGCCATATTGCGCAAGACCGCCAGCCCTCTTCTCAGTTCATCCTCGCCCAGGATGAGGACGTGGGTGGCCTGAGATTTATCAGCCCTGCGCATCTGGGCCTTGAGGCTTCTTTTTTCATAGTCCATCTCTGCGAAGATATGTCGCCGTCTGAGCTTCTGCACAAGTTGGAATCCTCGCTTTTGCGCTTCAGGGCCGAGACAGGCAACAAACAGACGGACACTAGCCTTGTTGTCGCCAGCTTCCTCACCGAGAAGCATGATGAGCCGTTCCATGCCGACGGCAAAGCCGATTCCCGGCAGATCGGGACCTCCGAGCGCCTTCATCAGCCCATCGTAGCGACCGCCACCCCCGACGGCGTTTTGTGCTCCCAGGTGCTCGGTGAGGACCTCGAAGGTGGTCTTGGTATAGTAATCCAGGCCGCGCGCCATGTGGGGATCGATGGTATAGGGAACTTCCAGGCTCCTCAGGTGTTCCTGCACACTGTGAAAATGGTCGCGACACTCATCGCAGAGGTAATCGAGAAGCACTGGCGCCACGGCTGCCACCTGACGGCAACCCTCCACCTTGCAATCGAAGATCCGGAGAGGATTGCTGATTCTCCGGCGTTGGCAGTCGGAGCAAAGACGATTGCTGACATCCGTGAGGTACTTGCTCAGTTCCTCACGGAAAGCCTGGCGGCAACGAACGCACCCCAGGGAATTGAGGTGTAGTTGCACATCGGGGATCTTCACTTCATTTAAGAACAGCAACAGCATGTACATGACTTCAGCATCAAGCATGGGGTCGTCCACGGCAAAGGCCTCCACATTGATCTGATGAAACTGGCGGTAGCGTCCTTTCTGGGGGCGCTCGTGGCGGAACATCGGCCCGATGGTGTACAATTTGTGCATTGCAGGCTGAAGATGCAATTGATGCTGGATGAACGCCCGCACCACCGAAGCGGTGGCCTCAGGACGCAGAGTGAGGCGCTGCTGATTGCGGTCAGAGAAGGTGTACATTTCTTTTTCTACGATATCAGTGCTCTCACCGATGCTTCGGGCGAAGAGTTCCGTTTTCTCGAGGAGCGGGACCCTTATTTCCTGGAAGCCGAAGTCGCTAAAAATTCGCCTGGCGACGGATTCAACCATCTGCCATTTGCCCGCCTCGGGTGGCAGGATATCGTTGATTCCTTTGATTGCTGTGATTGGCATGGTTTTGCTCTTCGCCTTTTGAAATAAGCAGAAATTTTATTACATACCTCGTGACCCGGTTAAAGTCAAGGAACAACAAACCCGCCCGCATAGGGCCTGAAGTTGCCTCGGGCAACGCAAGTGGTTTAATATAAAAAGGTACGGCAAGATTCTTGCCCTGCTCTGCGGTTCCACCGGGAAGCAAGATCCGTTCTTGCAAGATGAACCTTATCTTACCAGTACCGCGATTTTTAGGACTATAGACAAAGGTGAGGAGAGCAAGTATGGCACCTCCGTCTGATGCCGATAACAATGAGAGGGAGCGGCCCAGTTGGCGTGAAATCGACCGGAGGCGTGACCGGAGCCGTCATGTGGGCAGGGGAAAGAGTACCCGAACGGAACAGTCCCTGTGTTCCACCTGGGCGAAGAAACAGTACCTGAAGGCCGTGGACCGATTGTTTCAAGGGAAAAGGGGTAGCGAGGCCTGTGAAGAGTTGAGAAAGGCCGTACATCGCTCGTATGGAACGGCCAGGTTCGCCGCAGCAGTGAAAAAGTATCTCAGGGAATACGGTCTCCCGGAGGACTGGGGCACTCTCATGCTGCTCCTTGATTACGGGGAAGATCAGGTACGCGTGGAGGCCATCGAGTCTCTGAAGAGGTTGGCTCCAGAACGGAAGGCGGTGGAAAGACAGGCCTTGAAGGACAAGCTGGAGATACTGACCCTGACGGCTACAGGCGGCCGCACCGTGTCGCTGGCCGAAGCGGCGCTGAAAGAATTGTGAACCCCGTTGTTGCATAAAGGGCTACCGAAATTGGCCGTGAGTTCGCGCCGGAGGCTTGATGTAAACGTTTTTACTCTGCGATTCAGAAACGCACTAACGGAGTATTCCTCAATCAGACAGAGCCGAACATATTAACAAAGTGGCAGCAAAGGAAGAGCCCTATCTCCCCTCGGCAACCTTCTGCAACAACGGGGTGAACCCAGCATGGCCAAGAACAAAGAGACCCTCTATCTCATTGACGGCAGCTCTTGCATCCACCGGGCCTTCCATGCAATAAAGAATTTGCGCACCTCCAGGGGGCTGCCCACCAATGCCGTCTACGGCTTTACCGGAATGCTCAATCGGGTGCTCAGGGAAGAGAAGCCCCGGTACCTGGCAATCGCACTGGACAGTCCAGGTCCCACCTTCCGGCATGAACTCAGCCCCTCCTACAAAGCCAACCGGGAACAAATGCCCGAGGCCCTCTCGGTACAGATTCCCTTCATCAAGCGGCTTATTGCCGCCTATGGCATTTCATATGTAGAAATGCCCGGGTATGAAGCAGACGATATTATCGGCACTCTTACCCACTGGGCAGCCTCAGAGGCTGCTCAGGTAGTGATTGTTTCGGGGGACAAGGACTTGCTGCAGCTCGTGAAACCAGGAGTGCGCCTGTGGGATACCATGAAGGATGTAGTCATGGAATTTGAAGAGGTGGAGCAGCGCCATGGTGTTTCCTCCTCGCAACTGGTAGAAGTAATGGGGCTGGCAGGAGACAGTGTTGACAACATTCCAGGGGTGCCCGGAATCGGTCCCAAGACTGCCCAGCGCCTGATACGTGAGTTCGGCACGATCGAGAATCTCCTGGCCAACCTTGAGAAGATTCCCAGGGAGAGCGAACGCAAGAAACTGGAGACCTACGCTGAGCAGGCCAGATTGTCTCGACAGCTTGCGATAATCAATTGTCAGGTACCGCTGGAGAAAGATTGGAGCGAATTGGAGGTCGGCGGGAAAGACGAGGCTCGCCTGATCGATCTTTTGAAGCAACTGGAGTTCAAGAAATTTTTGCAGGAACTGCGAGGAAATGGGAAAAATGCGGCACCTGCGCCCGTCTGGCGGCAGTATCCTGCTGTTTCCAGCCGCGCACGGTTGGATGAGATACTGATGCACGTACGCGCCTGTCAGAATCTGGGGTTTGCTGTACAGACCGCTGGGAAAGATCCGCTGCGAGCCGAGCTGCTGGGGCTGGCACTCGCCTGGGCGCCTGGGGCAGCTTGCTACATACCGCTGGGGCCTGTTTGCCCAGAATCAGTGCAACAACTGGACGGGGACGCCGTACTGGAGGCGTTGGAGCCTGTGCTAACCGACCCTGCTGTGAGCAAGACCGGCCACAATAGCAAATCTGCCTGGATTGCACTGAAAAAACAGGGCATCGATCTGGCCGGAATCCGGTTCGACACCATGGTCGGCGCCTACCTGCTGGAGCCAGGTAGAAGCGGATACAATCTGAGCGATATTTTCAAAGAACACCTTGATGAATCGGTAGTCTTTTGGCAGGAACTGATGGAAGCTGCCGGGAAAGAAGGCGATCTGGTCGATATTCCGGTTGATCAGGCCTGTAACTCGGCTGCGGCAGAGGCAGAAGCATGTCTGCGGCTGGCCACGGTGATGGGTGGCAAGCTCGGTGACGCTGATCAGGCCTCTTTGTTTCATGAGGTTGAGATGCCGCTGGTACCCGTACTGGCGCGCATGCAGCTCACCGGGGTACGGGTGGACGTGGATCGGCTGGAGCACCTGGCCAAGAATTTCAACCAGCGTCTGGAGATAAGCGCGGAGAAGATCTACGCTCTTGCAGGGGAGCGTTTCAACATCAACTCACCTTGCCAACTCGGCAGGATTCTCTTCGACAAGCTGGGCCTGCCCATGAGAAGGAGAACCAAGACAGGTTACTCCACCGCCGTGGAAGTGCTGGCGGAGCTGGCCCTGTACCATCCGTTGCCGTCTGAAGTGCTCAAATACAGGAGCATCAGGAAGTTGAAGGGCACATACGTGGATGTTTTGCCGCGTCTGGTCAGCGCCGAGACGGGTCGGATCCATACATCGTACAACCAGACTGTTACAGTAACCGGTCGGTTGAGCTGCAGCGAACCCAACCTTCAGAACATCCCCGTACGCAGTGAGGAAGGTCGAGAAATCCGTCGGGCCTTTGTTGCCGAGCCGGGCTGCAAGCTCCTTGCGGCCGACTACTCCCAGATCGAATTGAGAATACTCGCCCACTATTCTGGAGACGAAGCTCTCCTGGAAGCTTTCCAGAGGGGAGAGGACATCCACCGACGCACGGCAGCCGAAATTTTCCAGGTAGACCCTGAAAAGGTCACCGGGGAGATGAGACGCCAGGCCAAAACCATTAACTTCGGCATCGTCTACGGTATGAGTCCGTTCCGACTGGCCAGAGAATTGGGCATAGCACAGGGCGCGGCCCGTGAAATGTTGGAAAATTACTTCAAGCGCTACCAGGGAGTAAGGTCGTACATGGAGGAGATGCCCAGAGTGGGACGCGAGCAGGGTTTCGTCAGCACTCTGTTCAAGCGCAAGCGGTTTTTGCCTGACCTGCATAGCCGCAACCGGAGCGTGAGGCAGTTTGCTGAGCGAACCGCAATCAATACCCCCATACAGGGCAGCGCTGCTGACATTATAAAGATTGCCATGATTCGCATTGACGCGCGAATGGAGCAAGAGGGACTGCCAGGCCGGATGATCATGCAAGTTCACGATGAACTCGTTTTCGAAGTGGAAGCCGGTGCTGTAGAAGAGGTAGCGGCGCTTGTGAGACGGGAGATGGAGTCAGTTGCATCTCTAGACGTCGCTCTCGTTGTGGAGATGGGCTGGGGAGTCAATTGGGATGAGGCTCACTGAATTCCCTGCTACTGCCTCAGTATTGTATGCTTTCCGTCGGTGTCGACCATCGCTAGAATCTTAAGGTGTGCCGCCATGTTTCATTTGACTCTATGCTCATCCTGCCATTCCGTGGCGCTGTGACTTCGAAATGGTGTGTATCCACAAATCGTACTTCCCCTACCCGTTGACAATCTCTCGGTTGAAGGATATATTAATTGATACATCGGAGATCTTCAGCGGCAGGCACGGAAGCTTCGCCCATGAAATGCCGTTGTTTAGAGGAGACGGTGATGCACACGGTAGTGTGCCTTCTGAGGTGCCGTCGCGTCCAGGGGTCCTCTGGACAGTGAGCGGCCCCGGTCACACAAGAGACCCTGCCTTCTTGTGCGGCCGTTTGCAGGCAGGGTAGCGTCCGGATACTACCCGCAGAGCCGGGCGCGAGAGTCTTGCGGGTTGGGCCCGGCCAGAAACAAATGTCCCAGACTATCTGGCGGGCGAGAGCAAGTCTGGTGAGGCGGGTTGAAGAGCTTTCGTGCCTGCCGGTGTAGATCCCGAGTCAAAAAAACCACCCGCGCTCGGGTGGTTTCTTCATGTGTCGTGTCTACAGGTACAGATTCTGGGTGCGAGAGTTTCCGTATTGATGGTTCCGGTACGAAAGGGTAGAGCGAACTAGATCATTCCTCCTCTTTCTCCTCTTTCTTTTTGAGTTCCTCGAGTTCAGACTTGAGC
>JBKHJD010000140.1:0-5849 GCA_046538315.1 Syntrophobacteria bacterium | reverse complement strand
ATCACTTTAGCATGGGCTTTCCCCAAAATAAACTTATAATTTTATGGACGTCCCCTTCTACTTCTACTGGCGACCAGGGTTGATTTCTAGTAAGATGCGATATCGGTGTCAAGGGGCTGCCTTGCCTCATGGCGACAACGCCCTTAACGAGAAAGGCGAGAGGATAGGGATTGTGTTTCATTGCCTCCGCCATACCCGAACCTCGAAGTGGATAGAGTTGGGCTTCTCGGATGAGATCATCCGTAGGGCTACCGGCCACAAAAGCCTCGAGGCATACAAGAGCTATGTCCACCTCGATGCGGGGACCGTGATGACACTGGTAGCCGAAGAGCCTGGGACCTCAATTCGCATAAAAACGTTATAAAGATTGTCTAAACCCGCACCAAAAGGAGCTTTACGATATATACCAATTTTATTTACTTTATAATCGTGCTGCTCGTCTTCTCTACTGTACGGCCGTCTCCCACGCCGCGATTTTCCCCTGTTGTCACCCTCGGTGCGAGCCTTGTCCTTCTCGGTTTGTTCGCCCTTGTCAACCGCTGGAGTTTCCAGCGACTGGCAGCACGAATCTCCCGGGATGCAGCCCGCGCTCAGGTGGCCGTTCTCTATCACAGGTGCGTCAATCGTCAGTCGCTTCTGGCTCTGCTTTTCTTTTTTTTCCACCTCTATCTCCTTGATATCAAATCCCATGTGAATGCCGTTGCCCTGGTTCGCTCCAGCTTCACGCTCCAGGGCCTGGCCGCGCTCGGTCTGTTCCTGTTGTATCTCGGCATTGTCTGGTTTTACAGCCATGGCTGCCAGTGCCGCCTCTCTGCCACCAGATGCTCGAGAGCTTCAGTGGTAGTTGCCAATTTCAAGTTCAATTTGGCCATCCTGCTCCCCTGGCTCTTCATCTCCGGGGTCTTCGAGATGCTGCAACTCTTGCCGGTCGATGTTGTGAACCAGGGGCTTGGCACGCCTCTGGGGCAAATTCTCTTGTTTACTGTCCTGCTTATTTTTTTCATGCTTTTTGCCCCGCCGCTCGTCGTCCACCTGTGGAGTTGCCGGCCCTTACCCGCCGGTCCACAGAGGTCTCTCATCGAGCGGTTCTGTGCAGAACACAATTTTCATATCAGGGAAATTCTCGTCTGGCCCACTTTTGGCACGGATTTGCCCACCGCCGGCGTTATGGGTCTGCATCGTGGTTGCCGTTATCTCCTCCTGACACCGTCGCTGCTTACCATGCTCGACGGTCGTGAACTGCAAGGTGTGCTGGCCCACGAAATGGGACACGTACAAGAACGCCACCACCTGTTCTATTTGCTCTTCCTGCTGGGATACCTGGTTCTGGCATACTCCGTGTTGGATCTTTCCTTGCTCGGCGTGCTCGCAAGCGATTTGGTGTGGAAACTCATTTCCTGGCCGGATTCAAACTATTTCAGCCTCGCCTCTGTTTTTTCCACTCTGCCGCTGCTCGTTTTGCTGATTGTCTATTTCCGCTACCTCTTCGGTTTTTTTATACGCAACTTCGAACGACAGGCCGACCTCCAGGTATTTGACGTCCTGGGCGAGCCCCTGCCGCTGATCTCGGCGCTGGAAAAGACCGCCCTTTACAGCGGCAATATCCGTGAGGTTCCCAGTTGGCACCACTTCAGCATCAAGGAACGCGTCGACTACCTGCTCGCCGCCGCAAGAAGGCCCTCTCTGTTGGAGCACCATCGCCGGAAGCTGAAGGTGGCCCTGGGTCTGTACCTGATCGGGCTCACTACAGTGGGGGTCATGGGGTATCTCTACCATACCCAGAAACTCGGGGTTGCTCTCAACGACCACCTGCTCATCAAAGTCCTTGGCCGTCAGGTAGATCTTCAGCCTGAAAACTCCCAGCTTCGCTTTGCCCTGGGAACTCTCTACTTCCAGAAGAGCAACTTGGAAAAAGCCGTCTACCACCTGGAGGCCGCCCTGGCGCTGGACCGAGGCAACCCCGAGATCATGAACAACCTGGCCTGGGTCCTCGCCACTACCCGGGAATCCTCTTTGGGGGAGCCCGACCGGGCCCTGAAACTTGCCAAAAGAGCAGCACGTGCTTCCCCGAAAGCATACATCCTCGACACGCTAGCCGAGGCCTATCATGCCACGGGACAGGAAAAGCAGGCTCTGGCTGCAGCAAAAAAGGCTCTGGCGGCCGCCTCCGGCGACCGCTCTTCTTACCTGGAGAAGGTTGAAAAATTCCGGGCATTCGTTGAAGACAACCAGACAACGTTCCGGGAGTGAACACAGCCTGACCACCCCCCGGGAACGGCTTCGTCCCAACTGCAGAAAAACTTGTTTCTCGCTCCACAGGGGACTGATCAATGGTAGAGTGTGAACACCGAAGACTGGTAATGATCCAAGAGAGGAAAGTTAAATTTCGTTGCCGTCACTGTCACCTGGTACTTGCCGGGGACGAGCTGGGACAGGGGTACTGTCCAGAATGTTATGAAGTCCATCATGTGAAACGCTATGACTTTGACAGGCTGGAGCCGGAGGAAAGCGGCAAGATCCGCTATCGCTGCGAGGACTGTGGTGCAATCATAGAAGACGAATAACCGCGCCGCACGGCAGGTCCCCGGCACAAGGAATGTCGCCTCTTGCCTTGCGGATGATATATCCCCGCTGGTCCCCCGCCGGCGGGGCGGGTAATTTCACCCAGGGGGCTCATTTTAGTTTTTTTCCCAGGGTGTCAACCTCGTCACACTGAAGTTCTTCCCTACTCACTGTGGTCAGCGGCGGATATTCGTCAACACTCATACCTGGCGTGTAATCGAAGGCCAGGCTCAGCTCCTCGGCCACCATGTGATACAGCCTTGTCAAGGGGATTTGCATGGGGCAGGCGTCCTGACATTGACCGCAATTTACACACGAATGGCCAACGTGGGCTAACCTGACCAGGGGAAACATGATATCCGGCGGTGTTTCCCCCCCTTCTATAAAGTCCCTTTCAGGATACAGATAGCATGATTGACAGTAACACATGGGACAGACATCGCGACACGCATAACACTTGATGCACCGGCTGAAATACCCTGACCAGTATTCCCATCGTTTTTTATAGGGCAGCTGCCGGATGCCATCCAGTTCCTTTCGCGCCCACTGCCTGGCACTTTCTGTGGCCGCTCTGTCTTTTTCTTTCCTTTCCTCGATGCCTGTTGCCTCGGCGGGCTCGATCACCAAAGCGCCTTTCTGTACGGCCCTTTCCAGAAGTTCGGAACCTTTCTCGGAACAAACCTCTATAAACGTGTACCCCTCTCGTTTCGTTCCCCACTTGCCGCAGGCCAGGTCAGCCATTGTGGGAATGTTGACAGGACACCTCCTGCAGTTTTCTCTTCTGCCGTAGCCCTTTTCCTCCAACGCTGCCAGATCTTTTTCCTGCTTTGTTCCATCCTTGCATGTGATGATCAGTTTTCCATCATCAATCTCCTCGCCGGCAACGTCGGCCGGATTGATACCGTATTCCTTTTCCAGCATCTCTCTGGCTATGCCTGGCAACAGCGTCCCGGTGCAATTCAGTCCAATCAGAATCAGGTTCCCAAGCTCGATTTGTCCGACCTTCGCCAATTCGATGATTGCGCGGGCGTCACACGGTTTACAACTAACTGCCAGTCTCATGTCCCTGGCACCCTCCAGGTAGTCCCGTATATAATGAGCCACGTTTACGGGCGCGCAATGCAATGTGCCGGCACACTCAATGACCTGATCCGGCTCGGTCACAGCGCTCAGGACGCCGTCATACCGATTTCCGTTTCTTCTCCTGACAGAGACCACTCCATCCACCATACCGCTTTGCAAGGCAAACCCGAGCAAAGCCGTGACGCCACCGCCACTCGCTGCCTTGTGGACAATGGAGTCGTTGTCGGCCCTGGCTAGGTACATCCGCTCTTTTTTCACCTGGTCAGCCCTTTTCCATTTTCACTGCACAGAATTTGAATTCCGGCATCTTGGTTGGCGGCCCGGCACACGGCCCGGTTAAAACATTGGGGGCGCATTCCGAAAAGTGCCAGGGCATGAACACTACACCTCGCCTTATGTCGTCGGTGACTCTGGCAGTCGTTTTTATTTGCCCTCTTCTTGATGTCAAGGTGACCTGATCGTTGTCCACAATATCCAGCTCCCTGGCGTCTTCCGAGTTTATCTGAGCAAAGGCTTTCGACAACTCGTTGTTCAGCCGCTCGGTTCGTCTTGTCATGGACCCTGAATGGTAATGGAATACAACACGTCCGTTTGTAAATATATACGGGTATTGCTCATCCGGCACTTCCAACGGCGGCTTGTACTCCGCGATGTGAAAATGCCCCAACCCGTCCGCAGTGTTAAATCTATCCACAAACATGATTTCAGTCCCGGGATGATCTTCTGCCGGGCAGGGCCATTGGATGCCTCCCGGGCTTTCCAGTCGATCGTAGGTCAGGCCCCTGTACTGCGGGACACATTGTCTTATTTCTTCAAATATTTCAGCCGGGCTGCTGAACGGAAACGCCTTTCCATATCCCATCATCGTGGCCAGATCACAAAATATTTTCCAATCCGCTCTGGCCTCTCCCGGCGGCTGAGTGGCCTGATGGATTCTCTGAACCCTCCTGTCCACTCCGGTCAAAGTCCCATCCTTTTCCGCAAAGCTGGCTGCCGGCAGGACCACATCGGCCAGTTCCGCAGTTTCCGTCATAAAGATATCCTGAACAATGAGAAGATCCTTGTCTTGCAACAGCTTTTTCACTCGATTTGTATCAGGGGCAGCCACCATCGGGTTTGATCCAATGATATACAAAACCGAAGTTTGCTCCACCATGTCCATATACGTGAGCCCGGGCGTGGAAGGAAGCCCCTCGACACCCCACAGTTTTTCAAACCGTTTTGCCGTGTCTTCATTAACCTGTTGAAATCCTGGATAAAAGACCGGCAATGGCCCCATATCGCCAAAGCCTTCTCCGTTTGCATGGCCCCTGAGTGGATTCACTCCGGTGCCTGGTCTGCCGTAATTTCCGGTCAAAAGCGCCAGATCAGCAAGGGCCCGTATATTGTCTACCCCGGCAACATGCTGGGCGATTCCGGCGTTGTACAGGATGCACCCGTTTCGTGCCTGTCCGTAAGTGCGGGCGGCTTCCCGAATCCTCTGGATGGGAATATCTGTGGTTTTCTGTACTTCATCCAGGTCCAGGCTGGACAGGTAGTCTCTGAGTTCATCAAAGCCACTGGTCCTGCTCTCGATAAATCGGGTATCCGCAAGGCCTTCTTCCAGGATAATCTTCATCATGCCATTGAGAAGCGCCGTATCTGTGGCGGGCATAACGGGCAGGTATACATCCGCGAGGTTTTTCACGGTACCCGTTCGTCTCGGATCCATGACGATGATTCTGGCTCCCCGCTCTTTTGCATTGATGATCCGCCGGGCAATGATCGGATAGGTCTCCTGCAGGTTGGAGCCCGCCAGAAAAATACAGTCCGCCTTCTCAACACTGGTGGTGGATACGGGCATCACCCCGGCGCCCACAGTGGAAACCAGGGCAGGGACTGTAGGGGAATGACAAAACCGTGATACGTTGTCCATATTATTGGTTTTTTTGACAACGCGGGCAAACTTCTGGGTCACGTACAGATCTTCGTTGTGGCACTTGGCAGAACTGATAAGACCGACAGTGTCACCGTCTGCCTTCGTCAACGTGTCCGCAACCAGTCCCAGTGCATCATCCCACGAGGCCTCCCTGAATACACCATCTTTTTTGATCAAAGGATGCCGCAGCCGCTCGTCGCTGTACAGATACGCGTAGAGGTTCCTGCCCTTCTGGCAGTTCTTTCCCTCGCATACAGGGTGGTCCTTCCACGGTTCTACGCCGACT
>JBKHJD010000139.1:0-5883 GCA_046538315.1 Syntrophobacteria bacterium | reverse complement strand
ACCTCCCCCGCGCGTTGAATGCCCATCACACCGAGAAGCTCGCCGCCCTCTTCATACCCCCAGAAGACCACACCCGACTCGATCTCGTGGGCGAGCTCCTCTCTGGGCATATAGGGTTCCTTCCAGCAGCCGGCAGGTATCACTCCCCTGTATGCCTGAGCGGCCTCATTGATGATGGCGTAGATGGTCTCGAAATCGGTGCTGGTGCAAATCCGGATTACTCCCATGATAGTTCCCTGAGGCTAGACTGGCCCGAGCCTGACGATTTCCCGGAGAAGGGTCGCAGCTTCCTTGTAATGCGGCGAAAAAAATCTTGTCAAGGTCTTTGCGGAAGGTATGCTGATAGGCCGCGAGGGAAGGGGAAAGGATGCGTGGGAGCGGCTTTCAGCCGCGGCGGCCTCTCGCAGCAAGATACTCCTCGCACAAAGAAACAGAGACCGGGTGTCCTTCGGGGTAAACAAAGTACGCAAAAGGTACTGGCTTCGCCTTTACCTGGAGCCCATGAAAGGGGATCGCTGAAAGCAAGCGCAGAGCGGCTGGTCCTGAAATATCAGGACTTTCAGCGATCCACTGAAAGATGGGGTCCCCCTCATCATCTGCGTCGCAGCTTCGCTTCCCTGGCGGCTTTGGGTGAGAAAGCCTTCTGTCTCTGGTTCAGGTTACTGCAGGCATGTTTTTTGCTTTGTATAGTTGGCGAGCGTGCTTGGCGCCCCCCGTTGATAAAAAAGCGTTTCCTCGTTTGGTGCACAGCCGCTGGGGAGCTTGAAACCATGAACCCGATACCGTATGTACCCGGCATTATAAAGGTAGACAAAAGGTGACACCAAAACGTCTATTTGTAGTCACTCTGGCGGTCTACTCTCTTTCACTCGTGGCGCCTGGCCCTGCTCTGGCAGAAACGCTTCAGGACAGCCACCTGGAGGCGATCGTTGCCGATGACGGGAAGCGGGAAGGGGCCTTCTTCGGGACTGAAGCAGGGAGCGAGGCCAGGCGCAATGAGGGCTCATGTGCGTCCAGCGGCAGAACAGGGTACTGGTTTCGAGCCATGCCATGGCTCGGGTTTGAAGTGGAGAGCGCTGCCGGTACAATGAATGGAGAAGATCGCGGCACTAGTTTAGAGGGTGAAACAAGCAAGCCTTCTATGTGCGGCTATTTCATATTCCGTTATCCGAAAGGTAGGGTCCAGCCCTATCTCGGCATCGGAACGACACTTTTGGTCGACGACGTCGATACGGAGACCAACGGGCCCCACCAGTTCCTCCTGGGGGTGTCCTGGAGCTTCTAGCCCGGATTTCGCCGGCCGGCTGTTCAGATATTCCCACTTCGGATCTCATCTTTCCGGACTCGTCCCACACAAAACCCCTTTCTGCCGCTGCGCCCGCCGGCAGGAGAAAGCCGCAAAACCTCTTGACAACCGACCCTGTAACTGCTAGTGAGAACTCGCATTTTGGATGATGCGCCTGTAGCTCAGCGGGACAGAGCAACGGACTTCTAATCCGTGGGTCGGGGGTTCGAATCCCTCCAGGCGCGCCATAGAACCAATAAAGTATCCCCCTTGTTGAGCCTCTTCGGCAACACTGGCTCCAGTTTTGCCGGAGTAAATTCCACTCCTTGAGCGCCTTTACCGGTTCCGGCGACGGCTGTGAACGGAGCGTTCTCCGCAGGCCATTTTTTTCTTGACAATTGGGCTGCCTGCCGTCATAAAATGTGTTCATACGTGAACCAACGACACAAAATTACCTTATCTTTCGACAACAACTCTTTCCCGGGGCGACAATCAATCCGTCGAAAACGCGAGCAGATGCCCCAGCGCTTCCTGTTTTCCGGCGATGAGGCCGGACCATCTCCGTGTGCTCGGTAGAGTCTGTGTAACCGAGTTGGCGGAGCCAGGTACCCGGTAGCCATGCTGTCCGAAGACGACTTTGTGGTGCTCGACGCTATCGGCCGGTATCAACCCGCCAGCCAACGGGATCTGTCCAGGGTGTCAGGCATAAGTCTGGGTAAGACCAACCAGGTGGTCCAGAAGCTGGCTGAAAAGGCCTTGATCAAAATTCCCATACGCAAGGGCAAAGCAGGGAAAAGCCGCGAAGGCGAAAGAGGCAAAAGGCAACGCCTTTACCGTTTGACTCCCACGGGAGCGCAGGCACGGCTGGAACTGACCGGTGACTTTCTAGAGGCTCGGTTGCGCGATTGTGAGTTCCTCTGGGCGCGTTTGCTGGAAAACCTCCGCAGGCTCGAGCGGAAAGGAGTTCAGTATCTTCTCATCGCCGCACCCGATAGTCTGGGAAGGTTACTCACCCACATAATCCGGGCAGAAAAGATTGCTATGAGCGTGGTCGGCTGCGCCGGCAGCCCGGAAGCTCTCCAGCGCTTCTCCCGGGACTCTTATGACTGCATTCTCATCGCCTGCGCCCCCAGCCTGTTCGCCGGCCTCATCGAGACACAAAAACTCCCAGTGAAAAGGCTGGAGTACCTTGAATAGCCGGACGCGAACGGCCTCCAACCTCAAGCGAAGGTCCGCCAGGCGGGCCTGAGCGATCCTAACGCCGCGAAGCGCGGAAAGCGGAGAGCCGAAAGGCGAGAAAGGCGGGAAAAGCGAGAAAGGCGAGAAAGGCGCCCGCCGCGAAGCCTGGATCCCGGTAATCAAGTGAGCGCAGCGAACGGGCGGTTTGAAAACTTGATGGATCGATTGCCTCCAACCTCAAGCGAGGCGAAGCCGAGCGCTCCTCTAACCTAACGCCGCGAAGCGCCGGGCGCGAGGCGCTCGTCACCTGGTCGTTGACACTTCTAACGATTGTAGTATCCTGAAAAACTGACATGGCAAACCAGATTCCTCCCCCATACCCTGACTACCAGCAGCATTTCGAGGAAGACGAAATAAACCTCCTCGATTATGTAATTGTCTTGTTGAAGCACAAATGGCTGATCTTCGGCACGGTCTTTCTCACCGGCGTGGCCGCAGTGATCATCAGCCTCCTGCTTCCCAACATCTACCGCTCGGAGGCAACCATCGTCCCGCGCCAGCAAGAGAAGTCCGGAACCTCCTCCGCCCTCTCCGCCCTGGGCGGCCTCGGGGGCATCGCCGGTGAGCTTGCCGGACTTGGAGGCGGCGGCGATGTGGAGAAGTTCGAGGTGGTCCTCGAGAGCCGGGAGCTTGCCCGCCGGGTGGTGAACAAATACAAGCTGCTGCCGAAGCTCTTTGCCGAAAAGTGGGATGCAGACAATGAGCGGTGGCTGGAAAACCCGGCCCCCACCCACCAGGATGCCTATAAAGCCCTGAAGGGTATGCTCACCATCTCCCGGGACCGGAACTCGGATGTGCTCACCATCCAGTTGGACCACGAGGAGCCCGAGTTCGCCAAAAACATGGTGGACCACTACCTGGCTGAACTCAGCGAAACCCTGCGCGAGCAGACCCTGAAGGACGCCGGTGAAAACCAGCGCTTCCTGAAGCACCAGCTCGAAAAGACCTCCGATGTCCTTCTCAAGGAAAGGATCGCGGAGCTGCTCGCCAAAGAGATCGAAAAGGAGACCTTTGCCCGGGCCCAGAAATATTACAGCTTCAATGTCCTGGATCCCCCGATAGTCCCGGACCTCAATAAAAAGGTAAGGCCCAAACGCAGCCTGATCTGCATCCTTTCCGTGACCGTCGCCGGATTCTTTGCCATTTTCCTTGCCTTCTTCGTGGAGTACGTCCACAATGTCAAGAGCAACGAGGACGAGGAGCGTCTTGGCAGCCTCCGCCGGTACCTGAGGCTCCGCTCCCCCGGAGATCAGAAGACGGAAGACACAGAACAGACGACAGAATAGACAAACCCATTCCCTAATTCCCGATTCGACGATTTGACGAATTCTCTAATTGCCTGATTGACCAGATTGACGCTCGTGGCGGTCTAAACCAGACAGACGAGATAAATGCACTTGAAAGCAAATGAAAAAGAAGCCCTGGCCGAGCTGGGCAGTATCCTGAAGGAGCGCTTCAGTGTCGTGGATCTTTGGCTGTTCGGGTCCAAAGCGAGAGGTGTGGCCTCCGGGGAGTCCGATCTAGATGTAATGATCGTTCTTGAAAAGAGCACACCTGAGATCCAGTCAACCATCGACGACCTCGTATTTGAATTGAATCTCGCTCACGATTGCCTCATATCCTCTGTGGTTTTCAGTAAGGAGGAACTGGAGGCAGGTCCCCTATCGGAGTCGCCTTTGTACAGGACGGTCATCAATGAGGGCGTGCGGGTGTGACAGATAAAGAAGAGAAGAGACGAATACTGGCACGGTACCGGATCCGGCAAGCCGGGGAAAGCCTTGACGAAGCAAACTATCTTCATTCCGGGAACAAAAGTCCTCGCTCTGTGATCAACAGGGCCTACTATGCCATGTTTTATGCTGTGCTGGCATTACTTGTTCACGAGCCATATTCCTCATCGAGACACAGCGGGGTCTTGAGCTATTTCAACAGGCGATTCATCAAGGAAGGCATTCTTGACAAGGAACTTGGCCGGGCCTTGAACAGAGCGTTCGAGCTGAGGCAACGGGGGGACTACCGGGAATACGTCGAGTTGAGCGATGCGGAGGTAGCCCCCTTCATCAAATCGGCAGAGGAGTTCATCTCGAATGGCAATGAGTCAAAGATGCAAGTGAATACATCATCTTATTTATGCCGATGTTTACTTGGTCCTTCGAGTCGCAAATACGATGACGATCATTCCGTGGGAGCGGCTTTCCAGCCGGTCATTCCGTGGGAGCGGCTTTCCAGCCGCGATTGAGGAGTTGAACGCTTCCCCCACTCAGCCTTCAGCTTTGAGCCTTGAGCTTTCCTGTGGGAAAGGTTACCTTCCGGGAGCTTTACCTGGGCAGCGCAAAGGTGAGTTTGTTCTTGTACCCCTGTGACCAGTTACATTAACTTCCATCGAAACGACCATCAACCAGCGAGGGCAGTTTTATCCCAGCACCCATGCTGGAAGATCAAAAACCGACGGTGATTTTAAGGTTCCCGTGCCCATATCTCTCTTCTGAGGTCGAACTTGCCAGTGAACGGGAGACACATATTGCTGAGAACCATCCTGACTTGCTGCGCCAGTACAGGGACTGCATTGCTGAAACTCTGGTCGAACCAGACCAGGTACGACTCAGCGCACGCTTCAAGAATGCACGCCTTTTCACCCGCTGGTTTGACTCTGTCCGTGGTGGCAAGTACATTGTAGTTGTCGTGGTATCCGAAAGCAAACCTTCGAAACGCCACTGGATCGTCACGGCGTACATCGCCAGAAAACTGGCGGGAGGTGAAATCGAATGGAAGCCAAGCTGATTTTCAAATACGACCGCGAGGCAGACATCTTGTACATTAACAAGAAACCACCCTACCCGGAACAGGACTCTGAAGAAGTAGGTGATGATGTCATAGTGAGAATCAATCCCACCAACGGTGAAATAGAGAATATCGAAGTCCTCTTTTTTTCAACCCGTCTGTTGCGTGACGATCTTTTCGAAGTGCCAGTCGCCTTCGGACAACCAACAACTGAGCCACGAGATGCTTCGGTGTAGGGACTTCTACGACTTGTACGTCTTTTGCCTCCAACCTCAAGCGAGCCGAAGGCGAGCGCTCCTCTAACCTAATGCCGCGAAGCGAAAGCGAAGCGAAGCTGAAAATGCTTGGCGGTATGTTGAATAATCCAGCTCCATTTCTGCTCCGCTGACTTCTGACCTCTGACTTCTGATCTCTGACCAGGAGCCAGGAGCCAGGAGCTATGATAATATAGTATTATCTCCTTTCATAAACTCGGATAATGGAGGATTACGTGAAAGCGGAACTGACCGCAATTATCGAAAAGGCCCCAGAAGGCGGTTATTGGGCGATTTGCCCTGAAGTTCCCGGCGCCAATGGGC
>JBKHJD010000138.1:0-5888 GCA_046538315.1 Syntrophobacteria bacterium | reverse complement strand
CCTGTACGGCGAACATCCTCGTGTTTTCATGTGGCATGAGCTGGACGAGCTCATTGTTGGAAAAGACTCCCTCATCACCGGAGGAGGCCGCGGCGTTTTTATCCAGTGCGTGGGCTCCAGAAACGAGGAGCGCCCTTATTGCAGCCGGGTGTGTTGCAGCCACAGCTTGCGCGCCGCCTTGAAGATCAAGGAAGTGAACCCCGATATGAATATCTACATTCTTTATCGGGACATACGCACCTATGGATTTAGAGAAGAGCTCTATACCGAGGCCCGATCCAAAGGAATTATGTTCATCCGTTACAGCCAGGAAGATCCACCGAAGGTGAGTGCACGGGAAGACGGACAGCTCAGGATCGAGGTGTTAGACCAGGCACTGCGGCGCCCGGTAATCATAGAACCGGATTTCATCAACCTTGCCACTGCCATCGTGCCCGCTGAAAACCCTGAGATAACCAGGCACTTCAAAGTGCCTCTCAATCAAGACGGTTTCTTCCTGGAGGCGCATGCGAAGCTGAGACCGGTGGACTTTGCAATGGACGGTGTCTTCGTTTGCGGCCTTGCCCATTACCCCAAAGACATAGAGGAGTCACTCGCTCAGGCCATGGCGGCAGCGGCGCGAACCGTTGGCATACTGGCCAGAAAGGTCTGGGTGAGCAGCGCCCTCGTGTCCCATATCGACCCGGCAACGTGCGTGGGGTGCCGGGGGTGTTTGAACGTGTGTCCATACGGGGCCATCGATTACCTCGCTGAAGAGCATATCTGCCAGGTAAACAAAGCCCTTTGCAAAGGCTGCGGGGCCTGTGCCGCGGCCTGTCCATCCGGGAGCGCTCGCCTGGCAGGTTTTGAACGTCGGCAGATCAACGCCCAGGTTATAGCCTCCATAAAAGGAAGCTTGTAAAATAATGAGGTCATGGAGGCCTGTTTGTTGTTTACCCAGTACTCGAACGCTGCATCGCCGGGGAGGGGACCATGGCGGAATTTGAACCGAGGATTCTCGCCTTTCTTTGCAACTGGTGCGCTTACGCCGGGGCAGATCTGGCCGGGGTGAGCCGCCTTCAGTATCCAGCCAATGTGCGAGTCATTCGCGTTATGTGTTCATCGTCGGTTTCCCTGGAGAACATTCTGAAAGCTTTTCAAATGGGAACCGACGGTGTTTTTGTGGGAGGATGACACCCCGGCGAATGTCATTACCAGTATGGTAATTATCTGGCGGCGCAAAGAGTGGCGGTACTGAGGGAGCTCCTTGAATTTGTCGGGATCGAGGCAGAGAGATTGAACCTGGTTTGGGTTTCCTCCGCCGAGGGACCTCGCTTCGCCGAGGAGATGACTCGATTCACGGAAAAGCTTCGCGCTCTCGGGCCTTTGGGTCCGGGTTTCGACTGGCCTGTTGCTGATCGGGAGCCAGGGGTTGCCACGCAGGGACAGGGGATCGAGGTAAGCGCCGATAAATAGCGTCCATCGGGAAATGCCACCTGACCGGGAGAAATGACATGCATGATGCCATCAAGGACAGAGTCAAAGAACTTCTCAGCACTGGCCAGATTGATGGCTTTCTGGCGCTCAAGAACGAAAACGGACACATCAAGCCTCATCTTTTCGTTTCCTCCGAAGAAGTAGATCACCTTTCCATCGGCGATCATCTTAAAGCCGGTGACACCCGCTATCCGCTCACCAAAATCTTGACCAGACTCCTCTGTGAACATCCAGAGGATCGCATCGGCATTCTGGTCAGAGGATGCGACCAGCGCGCCTTGAAAGCGCTTGCTGCCTGGAATCAGATCGCCCTGGAACAGGTAGTCCCCATAGGGGTGGCTTGCCCTGAAGAACTGGCTCAAGCCTGCGGTTGCGCCCAGCCGTATCCTGATGAGTGGATTGAGGGCGAAAAGGTGGAACCCAGAGACCCCCGACCCGCGGACTGGGAGGGAAAAAGCCGGTTGGAGAGGTTGCGCGATTGGTCAAAGGAATTTGAAAAATGTATCAAATGCTACGGGTGCAGAAACGCCTGTCCCATGTGCTTTTGCAAGGAATGCAGCCTTGAAAGTGATGATGTGGTCCCGAAAGGTGAGATACCCCCGCAATTTCCCATGTTCCATCTGGTAAGGGCCGTCCATATGATCGGGCGCTGCGTTGATTGCGGGATGTGTGAGGAAGCGTGTCCGGCGAACATCCCTCTCAGGTCGCTCTACAAGAAGGTAAACGATATCGTGGAGACGCGCTTCAAATGCAGGACCGGGGTAGAGCAAATCAAGCCCTCTCCTTTACACAGGATAGAAGAACCGCCGCCAGCAGTCGAGTTTTGAGGAATCCTGCTATATGGGATGTGCGATAAGGAGAAGCATTTGCTAACAGGTGAAAAAAAGATAGGAGCAGGCAACAAAAATCTCCTGTCCTGGGGAGCAGGGCCCCGGGACAGGAGAAAAAGTCCATAGAGTATCGTTATCCTAGACCGCCTTTTGCACCTTTACGGCACACACCTTGAATTCCGGAATTCCGGCGATAGGATCGTGTGCCGGATTTGTTATGATATTGGCCCGTGCTTCAATGAAGTGGAAGGGCATGAAGACCACACCCTCAAATACCCTATCCGTTATTATTACTTTTGTCGTAATCTCGCCACGACGTGAAGCGACCCGCACCCTGTCCCCGTCTTTGATCCCTAGCTGAAGAGCATCTTTGGGATTAATTTCCAGTTCGCCTTCCGGTATCTCTGTCTCCAGCGCGGGAGATACGCGGGTCATGGTACCGGTGTGGAAGTGGACATATACCCGCCCGGTGGTGAACACCAGGGGATACTCTTCATCCACGTTCTCAGCGGGAGGTTTGTACTCTATGGCATGGAACAACCCCAGGCCGCGAGTGAAGCGGTCCTTGTGCAGGAATTTGGTGCCGGGGTGGTCCCGGTTGAGGCAAGGCCAGGAAAGTCCCTCGCCTTCCAGGCGATCATGGAACATGCCACCGTAAGAGGGGGTGAGGCTGGCTATTTCTTCCATGATCTCTTTGGATGAGCCGTAGTGCATGGGATAGCCAAAACGGGTGGAGACATCCTGGATAATTTCCCAATCAGACCTGCTCTCGCCGATGGGCTCAATGGCCTTGCGTATCAGCTGTACCCGCCGCTCTGTGTTGGTGAAGGTGCCGTCCTTCTCTGCAAAGGAAGCTCCAGGAAGCACCACATGCGCCAGCTCTGCTGTGGGGGTGAGAAAGATGTCCTGCACCACCAGGAATTCTGCATTTTTGAGAGCTTTTTCCACATGATTACAATCAGGATCACTTACCATGGGGTTTTCGCCAACGATGTAGAGCGCCTTTACCGAACCCTCAGTGAGCCCGTCGAGGATTTTCGGGATGGTGAGCCCCACCTTGTCGGAGAGCTTGGCATTCCACGCCTGCTCGAATTTTGCCTGGTTGTCGGGAACGGTCACCGCCTGATAGCCCGGGTAGACATTGGGCAATCCGCCCATGTCGCAAGCGCCCTGTACGTTATTCTGGCCGCGCAACGGATTGACACCAGTGGACTCCTTGCCCATATTGCCTGTGAGCATGGCAAGATTGGCACAGGATTTCACGTTGTCCACTCCGGTGGTGTGCTGGGTGATGCCCATGCAGTAGACGATGGAGGCGGCCTCGGCCTTGGCGTAATACTCGGCAATCTTGACGATTTCCTCGACTGCAACCCCGGTAATCTCTGCCACCTTCTCGGGTGGATAGTTGTCAATTACTTTTCGGAACTCTTCAAAGTTCTCGGTGCGCTCCGCTACAAAGGCCTCGTCGTGCCAGCCGTTTTGGAGGATAACGTGCATGATCCCATTGAGCAGCGCTACATCGGTGCCCAGCCTGTGGCGGACATGAAGGTCGGCCATCCGGGAGATTTGAATCTTGCGAGGATCCAGCACCACCAGTTTGGCCCCTTTTGCTTTGCCCTGAAACATTCTGGTGGCGACCAGAGGATGTGATGAGGTGGTGTTGGAGCCTATAACCAGGATGCAGTCGGCGTCTTCGATCTCGGCCACAGAGTTCGTCATGGCCCCACTGCCGAAGGCGGCGGCAAGACCTGCCACCGTGGAGGAGTGTCAGAGGCGGGCGCAGTGGTCCACGTTATTGGTTCCAACTGCCGCCCTGGCGAATTTCTGGATAACATAATTCTCCTCATTGGTTGCTTTGGCAGAGGCCAAAAAGGCAATGCTGTCGCTGCCGTGAGCTTCTTTGATCTCTTTGAGCCTGGAAACCGTATAGTCCAGAGCCTCATCCCAGGAAACTTCGGTAAGCTCACCGTTTTTACGGATCAGCGGCCTGGTGAGCCGGTGGGGGCTGTGGATGAACTCATGGATGTTCCAGCCTTTGAGACAGAGTTTCCCCTGGTTCAGGGGGCTGGTCTTGGAGGGAAGGGTGCCGACAACCCGACCGTCCAGAACCTCCAGGTAGAGGCCGCAGCCAACACCGCAGTACGCGCACGTAGTCAGGACAGTTTTGTACTCCATGGAACACTCCTCAGGGTCTCTTCCATCTCGCGGATGGGATTTTTTGCCGACGACTGGTTATAAACAGCCCTGCTATACCCGAAAGCTGCTGGATAAACCGCATTGCTTCATATGCCCCATCATGTTAGGCTGCGGTTACCGGGATATCAGCCTCCATGGCAGTGGCTGCCTGACCGGTGACGCTGGCAAAAATCTGGTGGCATGGTAGTTTCGGCAAGACACCACGTTTTTCCAGGTAAGCAACGTGATGGTCTCAAGATCCTGATGACGATGAACGAGCAACATGTTCAACCAGGCTTTCCAAACAGTATAATATAAATCATACGACCAGAATAGAGTCAACCTCTTTTTTCACGAGCGCCCAGGGCTTGGATCCAGGCTGCAAGACTTCTGGAAATCAGTCACCCGGCCTGGCCCTCCAAGATGAAACCGTAGGGCATCGATACACGTCTGAATCGGAAGGAGATCTGGCATTTTTCTTGCTTTTTCGATGGAATCTGTAGAAAGGTATAAAATGGTATCCAGAGCTTTTATCCTTCTCGTGACAGTCCTGCTTGCCGGCTGCGGCAGCCAGCAGCCCGGTGACTCTCAGGTTTCGGCTGGGGCCGATTCCATCCCGAAGGCAGCCAGCATTAGAATGGTTCGGATATTGCCCGAGAAGCCTACCAGTAGCGACACGCTGGAGACCGACGTGCTCTTTCAGCGTGAGAGCGCCCAGAAGCTGAGCTACCAGTGGCTGAAAAACGGGACGCCTATTCCCGGGGCCATCAAGCCGACTCTCCGGAGCGAGTTTTTCCACAAAGGAGATTTTATTTGGGTTCAGGTTCGGGTCATTCGGCCGGGAGGCGATACAACCCCGGTGAGTTCCGAATCCGTGGTTATCGGCAACACGCCTCCAGTGGTGGATTGGGTGGCAATAGAACCCAACCCGGCTACATCCAGCGAACTCCTCAAGGCAACCGCCACAGGACGAGACAAGGACAATGATCAGGTACATTTCGTTTATCAATGGAAGGTAAATGGTGAGAACGTAATCGGCCAGAAAGAACCTTTCCTGGAAAGGCGGTATTTTCGCCGTGGAGACAAGGTGCAGGTGGTTGCCATTCCCCTGGACGGTGATGATCGCGGCACGGCGAAAACTTCGCCTGTGCTTGCCATCCAGAACAGCGCGCCGAAGATCGTCTCCGCTCCGCCGGAACGACTCGAAGATGGTACCTTGTACCGGTACAAGGTGGAGGCCGAGGATGTCGATGACGATCCCCTGCGCTTTTATCTGGAAGGCAAACCGCCGGCCGGCATGAAGATCGATGAGAAGGCGGGGGTGATAGAGTGGAAAGTAGAGATCCCCGAGGAGGCGGTTACCCACGAGTATCAGGTGGTGGCAGAGGATCCCGAAGGCGCCAGAAG
>JBKHJD010000137.1:0-5921 GCA_046538315.1 Syntrophobacteria bacterium | reverse complement strand
AGTCACACCTGGGCGACGCCAAAAATTTCCTCCAGGAGAATATCGAAGTCAAGGTGCTTTTCTTTGACGAAAAACCCATCGGTATCGAACTGCCAACATTCGTGCATTTAAGGATACAACAGACAGACCCTGGAATCCGGGGAGACACCGCCACGGGCACTACCAAGCCTGCGACCCTTGAGACCGGAGTCGTCATCCAGGTTCCTTTGTTTCTCAACGAGGGCGACCTGGTAAAAGTTGACACCCGCACCGGCGAGTACATCGAGCGGGCGAAAGACTGACCCCCCATCGCCATCCAACCTGGCTGCCCAACGCCACTGCATGTACCTGCCAGCCCCCGGCGAAAGTGTGCCGGAAACGCACAACAACGGCGGATACCTTCAGGTATGTCTCTCGCCGATGGAAGCTACCCTTATTCCTTGTGAGGATGCACTGAAAGAGATACACTGGAAAACAACACGAGTAGGTGGAATGCTTTCGGGAACCCCGGGCGGGTGGCTTTGCCATGACGAGAATCAACGGCCTGATTTTTTCTCTCAGCAAACTGGGAATACGGGCGGTCGGGCGCCTGTTCAAGGCCTCGATACATGTCTGCGGCACGGAAAACATTCCAAACGGGGTGACCATCTTTATGGTAAACCATTTCACCCGTCTGGAAACCCTGATTCTTGCCCATGAGTTCTATAAAATCACCGGCAGACCGGTGATGTCCCTGGCGTACCACGGCCTCTTTACCGGAGCCCTTGGCACCTACCTGGAAAACGTCGGGGCCGTCTCCACCAAAGACCCCGACCGCGACAAAACCATAGTGTGCTCCCTCCTCACGGGGGATCATTCCTGGCTCATGTTTCCTGAAGGTGCCATGATCAAGGACAAGAAGATCATCGAGCGCGGCAAGTTTCTCATATACAGCGCCACAGGTTCCCGCAGACCGCCACACACCGGTGCCGCTGCGCTGGCTTTGCGCGCGGAGTTCTATCGCCAGCGCCTGCGTCGCCTGGAGCAGACCGACCCGCCGTTGCTCAGCCAGCAGCTTGAAGTCTTTGGTCTCGACTCCCCGGAACAGGTTACCGATCGGGAGACATTCCTGGTTCCGGTCAACGTAAGCTACTATCCTATCCGCTCCAGGCAAAACGCTATCGACAAGCTCGCCTCTTATCTCGTGCGGGATATTCCCGAACGCTTCCGTGAAGAACTTCAGACCGAAGGGACCATGCTCCTTTCGGGGGTGGACATGGACATCCGTTTGGGTAAACCTCTGCCCGTCAAACCATGGCTCAACCACCGCCGTATTCAGAGAGACATTGTCGCGCCGCGGCCCATCCAGCCTGACGAGGTCCTGCCGTCGCGGCCCCTGGTGCGAAAAATTGCCTCCAGACTGACCGTGCAGGCTATGGCCTCCATTTACAGTATGACCACCGTAAACCACGACCACCTGGCCGCGTATCTCTTGAAGTACTATCCGGGTCACCGCCTGAGCATATTTGACCTGGCGGAACGCCTCTACATGGCCTCAAAGGCGGCTCTCAGGTTGAAGGGTATCCGCTTGCACGGTTCCCTGCACCAGGACCAGTGCGTGCAGCTCTGCAGGCAGTATCCCCGAAAGCTGGCTGACTTCCTCCAAGCGGCAAAGAACAGCGGGGTGGTGGAAGTAGAGGAAAATACCATTCACAGGAAACAGGGAAAGATAACCCCGGCCTTCAACTTTCACACCGTCCGCAGGGATAATCCCTATCAGGTCATTCTCAATGAGGTGGAGTGCCTTCGCCCTCTCACCAGACGCCTCCGCCTCATTGCGCGGCAGCCTCGCTGCTTGATGCGCTGGAAGCTAAGGCGACGATTCCGGAGACTGGACCGAGAGCGGTTCGTCGCCGACTACAATGCCTACAGGCGTGACGGTGAGACAAAGCCGATGCATATCGGCGCCCCTTTCTTGCTCCGGCGTTTTCGGGCCAGGGCCGGTGTGCTCCTGGTGCACGGCTACATGGCGGCCCCTCAAGAAGTGAGGCCGCTCGCTGGATATCTCCATAAACACCGCTACATGGTATATGCCCCCCGCCTGCGGGGCACGGTACCACCCCCGAAGACCTGGCCTTCAGAACCTGGGAAGACTGGCTGGAGTCTGTGGAGCGCGGCTATCTGATCCTGGCAAACAGTTGTGAAGATGTGGTCTTTGGCGGGTTCAGCGCAGGAGGCACCCTCGCCCTTCTCGCGGCTTCCAGCCACCTGCACTCAGTGAAAGCGGTCTTTGCCATCAATCCGGCGATGCGGCTCAGGACGATGACGGCCAGGCTGGCCCCGGCCGTTATCCTGTGGAATAAACTGGTGGACCACGTCTCCAAGGAAGAAAGTCGCTGGCACTTTGTTCCCAATGAGCCTGAGAACGTGGACATCAACTACCTGCGCAACCCTATCAGCGGGGTCAAAGAACTGCTGGAGCTCATCAATGAGGTCTCGAGGAGCCTGGAGAGAATCAAAATACCCACACTGCTGATTCAGGGATCCAACGACCCGGTGGTTCACCCTGACGGCAGCAAGGAAGCCTACCGGATGCTCGGGTCCCGAGACAAGGAGCTGATCATCCTCAACTCCCAGCGCCACGTCATTGTCCGCGGCGAAGGCTCGCCACGCGTATTTGCCCGTGTGCTCGGGTTCCTCCAAAGCAGGCTATAGTCTTATTGCTCTTTGATCCATACCTCGTAGGGCCAGCCCATAATACCGCCGTCCAGAAAGACCACGTTGTCAAAGCCGACACCCTTGAGGATGCGCTCGGCTTCGTAGCCGCGAAGGCTCAACTTGCAAAAGGCTATAATCTGCTTATCTCTGGGCAACTGGTCGTATTTTTCCCTCAAGGCGCCGAGGGGTAGATGAATCGTCCTGTCCTCGTACGGTAACCGCATCTCCTCCCATTCACCGGGAGTCCGCACGTCAAGGAGGACAAAATCATCGGCGCCGCTGTCCAGCTTCTCTTTCAATTCCAGGGGCGATACCGCCCTGGTGATCCCGTCCAGCTTGTTTAACATGATGTGGGCTCCGGTTATGACCGGATCGAGAGCGGGTGAATAGGGAGGGGCGTAGCCCAGATCCAGTTGGGCAAGTTGTTCCGCCGTGGCATTCAGACCTATGGCTGTGGCCAGCACATCCAGGCGCTTGTCGCATTCGCCCGGTCCCGCGAGCTGGGCTCCCAGAATGCGTCGATTTCTTCGGTTCACTATCAGTTTCAAACAAATCGGTTGGCTTCCCGGGTAATAGTTGGCAAAATCTGGACCGGTGCACAGCACAGTTTCCACATCGTAGTTCAAGCTACGGGCCTTTTTCTCCGTCAATCCAGTGCAGCCCACGGTAAAGTCAAAGGACTTGCAGATGGCGGTGCCCAGAACTCCGAAGAAGGGATCGGCAATACCGGCGATGTGGTTGGCGATGACACGGCCGTGTTTGTTGGCAATATCCCCCAGAGGGGTAAAAAGCGGTGTTCCCAGGAGGTGGCCGGCATACTGGTTGGCCGCACAGTCGCCACCGGCGTAGATATCGGGATCGCTCGTCTGGCAAAACTCATTGATGGCTATTGCGCCCTGGGGGGTAAGAGCCATGCCGGCGTCCCTGGCCAGTTTGCTTCGTGGCCTGACCCCTACAGAGACAATGGCCATGTCTGCATCGATCTCTCTTCTGGCTGTCTTGACGGCGGTCAACCTTCCAGTTGCATCACCGACCATGCCCGTTACCATTTCTCCCATAAAAAGCTCCACCCCTTTGGAGCTTAGGTGTTTCTGTACCAGAAGACCCATCTCTTTATCCATAAGAGCGGCCAGGGGGTAATCAAACATCTCCACTATGGTCACGCTTACCCCCTGTCTCGCCAGGGCTTCGGCAATTTCAAGCCCGATGAGTCCGGCCCCGACAATGACCACCTTCTTCACGTCTCCGCTTTCGATAGCACTGCGCATGGCCACAGCGTCGTCAGGCACATACAGGCGCGCAACTCCTTTCAGATCCATGCCCTCTATAGGAGGCATAAAGGGCCCGGCCCCGGTGGCCAGAATCAGCTTGTCGTAGGCCAGGTTTTTTTTCTCGCCGCTTCGATGATCAATGACCTCGACGGTTTTTTTCTCCCTGTCAATGCTCAACGCCTCGGTCTCCATAAGGGTTTCAAATCCTTTCACTTTCTTGAAAAACACCGCGTCGCGCTTGACCCCTACGGGTGTCTCCAGCAGAGCCTTGATATCAGGAACCTCTCCGGAGACGTAATACGGAAGGCCACATGCCCCATACGAGACTATCTTGCCTTTTTCGAGCATGGTTACCTCTGCCTCCGGCATGAGCCTTTTGAGCCTGGATGCACTCTTTGGACCGCATGCAACCCCGCCGACTATCAATACCTTGAGGTTCTTTTTCTCCATTCGAGCTCCCTCCTCTTCAACCGACTATTCTTCCCAGTGTTTTTCCTATGGCCGCCATGAAACGGCTCGCTCCGGGGACTGTGGATCAGGTGCAGAGATTCTTGAGATGAGCAATCGTCGACTTGAAAAATCGTTCAATTGGCAAACATGATACCAACACCTCCCGAGATTGTCCAGTCCTTCACGATCTACATCGGCCGATCCCGCTGGAGCAGAAGCAGCGGAATCTTCCCGCGTAGATGCCCGGCGTTCTCTCTCCTGTGTAACTCAGTCTCTAGCACTGCGTTTCTGGGCTCTTCTGGAATTTGATTGGATCCCCCGTGACCAAACTCAGATCTTCTTATCGCACCGGATCAAATTCCCCAACAGCCTCTTTTGGCGAGAGGCTACAGCGCCCACCTGGTCACATTGCGGAAGCACAAGATGCATCGAGCACCCGAGCTCACAGGGGAATTGGCTTAACAGTTTGACTTTCCAGCAATAATGCAGTAGAAAAGACGAGAACATGGAAGGATCCCTATCGATTTTCTGGCGTACAACGATTTTCACTGCAAGCACCAGGAGAGTCAGGTGACGAGAAAAACCGTTTACTTTCTGTTATTCTTCTGCACTGTCCATTTTCGACCTCTCTATGCGGGCCAGCTTGGTGTCATTCAAACAGAACGGATTCGTGTCCTCTTTGAAAAACCACTGCAAGGAAGCGGCAATACAGTTGTGAATATGTATCCTCGAATCAAAATAGAGTTGGAAGAGTTGCTCAATTTAAGGCTGGGTATAAGGCCGACCGTATTGCTGCTGAAAAACAGGAGTACTTTTCAAAGAATGGTTGGAAATAATTTCTACGTTGCTTTCGCTGTTCCTGATAAAGACCTTGTAGTCATCGATCATTCACAGATGCGTACCCGTCCGTTTTCACTTCAAATTATTCTAAAACATGAGTTGTGCCATCTTTTACTTCATGAACACGTCGGGGGGCCGGCTTTGCCCAAGTGGCTCGATGAGGGCATTTGCCAATGGGCGAGCGACGGCATAGGCGAGCTACTAACAGAGAGAGGGCTGACACCTCTCGATCAGGCCACATTATCAGGAAACTATATGCGCATCCGTACCTTGACAGAGAGTTTCCCTGGAGACAAGGAATCTCTCATGCTGGCCTACGAAGAGAGCAAGAGTCTCGTGGAGTACATAAACAGTACATTCGGCAGGGAGGCAATCCGAAACATACTCGCGCACCTCAAAGACGGTGATGGCGTGGAAGCGGCGGTCCTGAAGAGCCTCTCCATCCCCCTGGATGAACTCGAGGCGAGGTGGCGAGACGATCTCGGCAAGAGGACCACCTGGTTTACCTATGTGGCTGCCAACCTTTACCAGATTCTCTTCTTCCTGGCGGCGTTGATAACCATGGGTGGCTTCATACGGCTGGTGCGCAGGAAAAGAGGCTACGAAGATGACCCTGAGGGCTGATACCAGGTAACCGTTCACGGGTTCATCGTTCAGAGGTTCAGGGTTCAGAGGTTCAGGGTT
>JBKHJD010000136.1:0-5958 GCA_046538315.1 Syntrophobacteria bacterium | reverse complement strand
TCGCCAAAAGGCTAATGAATACAACAAATTGTACAAATTCCGAGACGTAGAATTAATAAGGAAAATTTCCCTCTTGGTCACCCATTCCGGTGGTCAATCCCTGCATGAAATAATAGTCCCCCCAAACTGTTGCTCCGTGTAGCCCTTGTTGTTTGGTCTTGTATGCCGTAGCATTTCCAAGAATTCCCTCCGCGTTCCCAACCACCAGACTGTTGTCTGCCAGTGTCCGAAGGAGTCTAGAACCGATCGAAGGCCACTCCCCGCGCATCTTCAGCCAGCCAGCGGCAGCGATACTGCTAGCTGAAGCATCACGCACGGTTTCGGGAGCAAGAGGCTCACACAGATCCCAATAGGACCGGCCATCCGCGGGCAGACGCTCATAGAAGTGATGAGAAAGACGCTCGGCGATTTTCAAAAAGCTCGAATAGCCTGTTGCCCGATAAGCGAGCGCAAAACCATGCAGTGCCCAGGCCTGACCCCTTGACCATGTAGAGTTATCCGATTGACCGTGGATTGTCCCTTTACGTAGGATTTCCCCGCTATCCAGATCAAAGTCCACAACATGAAACGTAGAGCCGTCAGAGCGCATATGGAGTTCTGCGGTGCGTTCAGTATGTGTAAAGCCCAGTTTGTAGTAACGTGAATCGTTTGTTTCCATGTGAGCCCACCACAGTAGCCCCAAATTCATCATGATATCCACAATGGCACTGCCAACGGGACGACCGTAGCGAACTGTGCGCTCGGGATAAGTGGTGTAGATCAAGCCAGCTCTTTCGTGAAAGAAATCAAGCAGACGTTTGGCCCCACGTAAAGCCACTTGGCATAGCCGATCATCTCCCAGAACTCTATAACCACGCACAAAGCTTGGCACTAGGAGAAATCCTAGATCAAAGTTGGCGTCTGGTTTGTCAATGCGAGCTTCAAGTACGGGGAGCAAATCTAATGCGGCATCCCGGTACCGATCGTCGCCAGTCCACTGATATGCAATCCACAATTGTCCCACCCACATACCGCCGCTCCAGCCACCGTTTTCCGTGGTAACCCACTGTCCTCCTTCTGTATAATGCGGAAATCGCCGATATATTGAAGCCAATGTCCGATCTATTTGCTCCAATGCGTGTGACCGAGCATTTTGTAGAGCGAAACCCATGGAGACCCTGGCTGGGGAAAAATCGCGCGAGTTGTGGTTCCAGCATACTCGGTAGTGTACTCATATGAGAGAGATTGTCCAGGAGGAAATTGGATTCCCGCGGAAACCGTTCAGAAATGACCCCAAGAGAGAACCCAGCCCAAGCCTTGAAGTCCACGCTAGTAACATTTTTCCTTGCCAACGAGCCCTTTTCCTTATATCAAAACATACTGTACAAGAAGTAGGTTCGGAACCTTCTGTTGCCTGCAGTGAAGGAAGCGCGCAGTGATTACGAAAAAGATCTCTCTCAGGGAAGTGGTACAGGGAACTCGTAAATTATTGCTCATGAAGGCAGGTAAAACCCTTTTCAGCCTTAACCTGGAGGTAACACAGCGCTGTAACCTCCGGTGCACTTTTTGCGACTACTGGAAGTGTAAAGGCCCTGAAAATCGGCTGGAGGACTACACCCCGATCGTTCGTCACCTGAACCCGCTGCATCTGACCATCACCGGGGGTGAGCCTCTGCTCCGTAGCGACCTGGAGAAGATCGTGCACAGCATTCGCACGCAGACGTCGTTTGTCTACATGAATCTCATCACCAACGGGAGCCTTCTCAGCATCGATCGAGCCCTATCACTGTGGCATGCCGGCCTGAACCAGCTATCTGTTTCCCTGGACTTTCCGGATGAACGACACGACAGAAACCGGGGCAAAACGGGTCTGTGGCGTCATCTGCAACAGACGTTACCGAGGCTGGCCGAAACGGAAATAGACAACCTGGGTCTGAATACCGTCATCATGAAGGAAAACCTCGGTGATCTGCTGGAAATTGCGCGAACGGCCAAAAGCTGGGGCTTCAAAGTCTCCTACAGCACGTACAACCCCTTTAAAAGCGACAATCCAGAGCACCTCATCCCGGCAGGGCAGCTGAAGAGGCTGGAGCAGGTAATCGGAGAGCTCATCACGTGGAAGCGCCAACATGGCAACATTACCAATTCGGACTTTTACCTGAACAATATTCCCGGCTACTTTCGCGGTAGAGGAATTTCTGGTTGCCTGGCAGGAAGAAAATGGGTTCAGGTAAGCCCGGAGGGAACCCTGCGGCGCTGCTCTGACAAGGAAGACCTGGGAGATTGGCGGGAATTCAAGCCGAACCAGGTCCCTTTCACTTCCTGCCGGGAATGCTGGTATGCCTGCCGAGGCGAGGCCGAAGCGCCCCTCGGTTTGAGGCGCATTCTGGAGCTGAACCGATAAGATGGTAACGAGCAAAGACGTCGAAAAATCAGCGGAGGGCCTGATTCCTGTGCAATTCCTGCCCCGGTTTTCCGCAAGCCGTCCTCTCCTGATCCTGGGTATTTCCCTTCTCCTGGCACTAGCCTCCGTGTTTTACACCATCGGGCATCTGGACTTCAAAACGAGCCGCAACGACCTGCTCTCGCAACAGGATCCCCAGGTCCAGCGATTCGAAGAAATCTCTGATGATTTCGGCAGGCTTACCAATGCGATCGTCGTGGTGGAGGGGCTCGATCTGGAGCGGATGAAAGCCTTCATCACAGATCTTGCCGCTCGTCTCCACCGGGAACCGGAGTATTTTGAAGACGTCTTCTACCGTATAGATGTCTCGTCTCTGGAGGGGAAAAAGCTCCTCTATCTTTCCGAGGATGAACTCTCCGAGCTCAGAGAAAAACTCTCGGACTACGACGAACTCATCGAGGAGCTCGTGTTTACTCCGGAGTTGGGCCGGATCTTTGCCTTTGTCAACCAGAAGATCAGCGAGGCCACGGTTTCACACCTGGTATCGAGTCTTTTTGGCGGGGACGATGCGGCGGATGCAGGGAAAACTGACAGCAACAATCTTCCCACCGCGGACCCGGAGGAAACCGACCCGGTAGATCTCAGCTTTCTTCGGTCCCTGCTCACCGAGATGCGCCTCGCCTTGCAGCCGGGATACCGATTTCAATCCCCGTGGGATACCTTCTTTGATACGAGTGCCAAGTTTTCTGAAGACGGTTTTTTGACCTCCGAAGACGACCGCTTTGCCTTCGTGATTCTGAATCCCAAAAGCCGAGAGGAGACCTTTACCAAGAAACTCTCCTCTTTGAAGCGCCTCCGGCATTATGTGCAGTCACTGTTGAAAGAATACCCCGATCTGAAAGCCGGGGTCACCGGGGGAACGGCCCTGGCAACAGACGAGATGGGCCAGGCTTTGAGGGATACCGCCTGGGCGACGGGGATAGCCCTGGTGGGAGTGGGTCTGCTCTTCATGCTGGTCTTCCGGCAACTGTATAACCCGCTTCTGGTTCTTTCCTCCCTTGTTCTGGCCATCTGCTGGACCTTTGGTTTGCTCACCGTGACCGTGGGATACCTGACCATCCTCTCGGTGGCTTTCACACCCATTCTCCTCGGTCTGGGGATTGATTTCGGTATTCACCTCCTGGCCCGGTACAACGAGGAAAGAGTGCAGGGAAATTCCTTTTCGTCCTCTCTGGAGCTTTCCTACCGGCACACGGGACGCGCCATCACGGCAGGCGCCCTCACCACAGCCCTGGCCTTCTTCGCCATCATGCTGGCGGACTTCCGCGGCATCCAGGAGTTGGGCTTCATCGCGGGCAGCGGTGTTTTGCTCTCCCTGGTGAGCACCTTCACGGTGCTTCCGGCCCTCCTTTCCCTCGTGGAAAAGAAGCGAGCCCGCACCGGCCAGAGCACACTTCGTCTCGGCCGGGGCCTGGCGTTTCTGGAAACTGCCTCCAGGCACCCCCGGTGGGTTCTGGCCCTCGCGCTCGTCGTCACCGGCCTCGGCTTGCTGGCGGCTGGCAGGGTGGAGTTTGACTATAACCTCTTGAATTTACAGGCTAAAGGTACCGAGTCCGTGGAATGGGAAAACAGGATCACGGAAGACTCCAAACGCTCATCATGGTTTGCGGTAACAACCGCAGATTCCCTGGAAGAGGTGCGCGAGAAGGAGAGGACCTTCAAGGCATTGCCGGCGGTGAAAAAAGTAGACAGCATGGCGGACCTCATACCGGAAAACCAGCAAGCGCGGATACAGGAGGTCCTGCAAATAAAACCCCTCGTTGGGAACTATGAAGTGGAATTTGAAGAGCTTGAACCCCTGGAGCCGGATAATATACTGTATCTTCTGGATAAAATCAGATTCAAGCTGCGGGCCGACGCCAACTGGGACCCTCAGAAAAAACCGGAGGAGGAAGAAATTGTCCTCACCCGCTCGGCCCTGGTGGATCTAGTGGATGTGTTGCACGCAACCCCGCCGGAACAGGCCCGCCGGCTTCTCGAGCCTTTTCAAGAAAAACTCTTCCGGGATTTCTCCAGGAAGCTGCGCTTGCTCCGAGACAACACCCATCCCCCTGGACCCATTGAAAAAGAAGATGTTCCGCAAGAGCTGCGCCAGGAGTTTCAGGGAAGGAGCGGCCGGTACCTCCTGCGGATTTTTTCCAGGGAGAACATATGGGAAAAAGAAAACATGACCACCTTTGTTCGACAGATCGAGTCAGTTGAACCCGAGGTTACAGGCCCCTGCGTTGTGGGATTCATTGCCATACATCTGATGAAAAACGGCTACCTCCAGGCATGCTTCTATGCCCTCGCCGCCATAGGTTGCGTGATCCTGATCACCTTCCGGAATGTAAAAGAATCGTCCCTTGCCCTGGTACCCCTTGTCTTCACTGTTGTCTGGACCCTGGGTTGGATGGGGTGGACGGGAGTTTCCTTTAACCTTGCCAACTTGATTGCCCTGCCCTTAATATTGGGAATCGTCGTGGACGATGGCATCCACGTTGTCCACCGTTTCCGGGAAGGTCCGGCTCTACGCACCGCCCTGGTATCTGGAAGCACAGCCCAGGCTATCACCCTCACCTCCTGGACTACAATGATTGGATTCGGCAGTCTCCTGCTTTCCGGACACCGAGGAATCTTTAGCCTGGGTCTCCTGCTCACACTGGGAGTTGGCATTGCCTGGGTCCTCGCACTGATCCTGTTGCCGGTGATCCTGGGCTACCGTACCCCCCCCAGAGACAAGAGAGAAACTGAAGCCGCCATGGAGGCATCCAACCAAATCCGCCTGCTGTGAGGAGAAAAGATGAGCTCGCACAAAGCATTACTGGTTGCAGGGTTGTGTTACCTGGGTTTCCTCTGCTGGCCCGGCATGCTGATTGCTGAGCCCGTACCAGAGAAAAGGCGACTTGATCTACAGGCGTGCATTGAGCAGGCCCTGGAAGCGAACCCGCAAATAGCGGAAGCCAACCTGGAGGTCAGCGAGGCGAAGTGGGAACTCAAATCGGCCAAGCTTGCCCGCACACCGGAAATGGAGCTCTTCAATCTCATGGGTGTGGTGGAGGATGCCGAGGAGGGACCCGAGGGTCCTGCCATTACCGGAGATAACGTCGACGGCTCCTACGGCTTTTTCAACAAGATGGATTTGAAAATCACTCTGCCCCTCTATACCTTCGGGCGGTTGAGCCGCAGCATCGAGGCTGCCAACCAGAGCGTGATCCTTCAGGTGGCAGCCGGTGCAAAAACCAGGAGCAAGCTGATCTTGCAGGTCCATGAGCTCTACTACGGCCTGGTCCTGGCCAGGCAACTGCTGGACTCCACCCGGCAGGTCAAAGACAACTTTATTGAAGCGCGCGACATCGCAGAAGAGCGTCTGGAAAAAGGTGAACCCACTGTGACCGAAACAAACGTTCTCAAGCTCCGGGTGGGGCTGGCTGGAGTGGAGAAGGGGGTGCGCAAGTTGGAACGGAAAACCCGGGTCATCAAGGAGGCCGCGGAGGCCTTCCGTAGGCGCGGGCCCACAACACACGAGCTAACGC
>JBKHJD010000135.1:0-5964 GCA_046538315.1 Syntrophobacteria bacterium | reverse complement strand
GGATATCATAGCGAAAGCAAAGAAGCACTTCTTCCAGGCCGGTTTTGGGGGCCAGCTTGTAGCCCCGGGTTGTCTTGCTGACAAATCCGGGGTGAACGCCTGCAACTATCCTGTACACACCAGGTGTTTTTGGACTGAAGGTGAATCGGGTTTGAGAAATCTGCTCCACGGATACCTTCTCGCCGGAGGCATCCAGTGCATAGATCTCTTCCAGCATACCCTCCTTGATGACCCCATCGGTGGGGAATTTGTGGCCCCAGCCGATTTCAACGTGAACGGTCTCATTGGGGCTCGGCTGGAAGTTTTCCACATTGAGCCACAAAAGGTGCGCCCATGCAGGAGGCGCTGCAACAAGACCCATGATGAGGAACAGGGCGGTGAGAAATTTTTTCATGACCTTTTTCCTTTCTTGGAGAGAGCTGTCCCGGTTGATTTTCGTCTCCCGGCGATGGACGGGGAGATTTTTTTCTCTTGACCTACCTGAACTGTATACCTGAATTGTCGGTGCGCCGCTCTCCGTTTGGCGCACCCTACCTGAATTGTCTAGCTGAGCTGTTGGTTCCAAGGCCCGCGTTACCGTTCTTTCTCTCTGGAGGATGTCGTCCCATCCTCTCCAGAGCCTTCATGTGACTGTAACCTTCTCTGTGCCGCCTCGTAGGGTTTTCCCTCCAGGAAGCGGCCGATAAAGAGGAGACCCATGAAGTTTTCCTTGTCCTCTGCGACCTTTTCTCCCATCTCCGCCACCGTGCCTCTCACGATGCGCTGGCGGTCTGGGTATCCGGCCCAGTAGACCACAGCGCAGGGCATATCGGGTGGCAGTACATCCTCCAGGGCTGCAAACAGATTCTCCGGCTCCCGCAGGGCCATGTACAGAACCATGGTTGTGGGGTATTTGGCCAGATCCTCGAGAATCTGGCGCTCTTCCAGCCCCCGGCCCAGAAGAAAGCCCGGGGACGTCTGCATGAGAAACCGGGTGTTGTAGGCCGGGATGGCACTCTTTCCCAGGGCGGCCATGGCTGCCGCGTCGCACCCCATGCCCGGGATAATGACCACGTCCTCCGGGTCGAACTGCTCCACGTACCAGTGGCTGGGGCCAAAGAGGCAGGGATTGCCGGAGTCGAGCAGGCCGACATCCTTTCCCCCGGTCAAAAGCCGCTTGATCTGCTCAACGCGTTCATCTCTGATGCGGAAGCGCTCCACCTTGAACCTGGCCATTTCCTCTTGGGTGAGTTTCTTGTAGCTTTTGCCCTTGTAGTCCCAGAGTCCTTTCCATGGATCGAAAAGGACAGGTTTTCCTCCTATGTATTCTGCAAAGAGATTCACCTGGCGATCCGTGTCCGCCAAAATGAAGTCCATCCGTTTCATGGTCTTAAGGGCTTGGAGGGTGGCGGTCCGGGGTCCGGCCGGGCCTGTGCCGATGACGTAGAAGTGGCCCCGGCCCCAGGCTGCAAGGTGTGAAGGCCAGAGCTCTCCAGCCAGGAGAACGGCGAGCGCAGCAAACACTGTGATCCGGATTATTTGTTTCATGGGAGTCTCTCTCCTCTGGGAATGATCCTTACCCACAATTGAGACCGTGAGCAGGCTAAGTGTCCGTTTTCACGATATTACCCTCCTTTTTTATGTCTCAGCTTTGCAAAGGGGGATAAGGGGGGATTTCCGAACGCTTCAAAATCCCCTATGTCCCCCTTTACAAAAGGGGGACTTCAAAGCGCCGTTGCGTGATTCACTGTCAACAGAAGGCTTCCTCCGGGTCGATTGATTCATTGAAAAGCACCCATTTCCATGCCTTTAACGATCCAGCCCCTGTGTCAGGTGTGTGCTACGGTCATCCTTGTTGAAAGCGAGTATATGTTCAGAAATTCAACCTGCCGGAGATACCGGCGGTGATACCCGGCATGGGATAGCCGTAGCGCATCTCATAGTCCTCGTCGGTAACATTGTTGACATAGCCCTTCACTACAAAGCTGCTACCGTCCATAAGCTCGAACAGATGTTGAGCACCCACATCAACGGTTGCAAAGTCATGAATCGTCTCACCGCCTTTACTTTCGCGGGAGTCCAGCCACCGAGCGTTCAGGGTCACCAGGCCGTTTTCCCAGAGTCCGTAGCTGACTCCCATCGTAACCTTGTTTCTGGGTAAGTTCTGCATGAAGTAATGACTTGCCTCTGCTTCCAGGGGAAACTGATCCGCCGACCAGTTCTGCCAGGTGTAGGTAAAGTAGCCGCCGAGTTTGTGGGTAAACCTCCTCGTCAATTCCAGCTCAAAGCCGTAGAGCTCCACGTCGGTATTGTAGACAATTGCAGTCTTTTCCAGTCCAGAGACGTAGTTGTGCACCTGGTAATCGCTTATATCGGTGTAGTAAAGAGATCCTCGAAGTCTGGTATCGAACCATAGCTTCTGTAAAAATCCCACTTCATAACTCCAGGCAGTCTCTGTTTCATATTCCGGATTGGCCTTCAGGTATTCTTCTTGGGACGCACCCTGCGCCCATCTCCAGAGGTCTCAGATTCACGGCAAGCGCATTTCCTTGCTTGCAGCAAAGTGCAACTCCAGTCCCGGGGTCATCTGGTAGGCCAGGCGGAATTTCGGGCAGTACTCCTTTTCCACCCTCCGGTACAAAAGCCGCTCCCGTTCTGCTTCCGGAGCCCGCCAACCCGGGAAGCCGGCCCTGTAAGCATCGCTTTCGAAGCGGTAGTAGCGAAACCCGTAGGTGGCGGTCAGAGAAGGAAGCAGGGACCATACATCCTGAACGTATCCGGAGTAGATCTCGTAGAAATCTCTATTATACGGGTACCCCTGGTTGCGGTAGTCGCCCCCTGCGGAGAAGGAGTGGCCTCCGATCAGCTCGAAACTCAACAGGTCCAGGGCTGTTCCCCAGGTGTACTCATCACTATCAACGCCTGCGTTCTTTGGGGTTCCATCCGATTCAACCCCGTATCTGTCTCGACTGGACCTGTGTTTATACACTTGAGCCCGGATCTCTCCCGGGCCGGCCGGCTGCTCGAGAAGGATACCGCTTTCGTTGGTTCTTTTTCTCCAGAAAGAATCTCCCCCTGGATAGGTGCGTCCTTCAATGCCGTGGGTAAACCAGTCGGCACCCTCCAGAACCACCGGCTCATCCGGGTCGTAGTCATCCCTCGCCGGATCATTTATCACCGGATATCCGGTTTCGTTATCCACGTAATCGTAGGCAAAGGTGAGAGTTCCATCTGTCGGTAGATACAGAGAGATGCGGCCGTTGAAGCTGCCGGTATCATAGTAGTTGTTCCTCAGATAGCCGTCGCCCTGTCTGGTGGCAGCGGCAAAAGAGTAGCCCAGGGTGCTGTAAAGGCCGCCCTGCATATGTGCGCTGTAGCTTTCCATGCCGAAGCTGCCGAATTCGCTTTTCAGCGATACTTCAGGTTTGAGCTTGTCGGTCTTGATCCCTTTCTTGGTGATGATGTTGATGGCGCCTCCCATGGAAAAGGGATAGAGCAGTGAATGGCCGCCGCGGATGACCTCAATGGTCTCCACATTATCGAGAGGCATGGTGGTCCAGTCGATCTTGTAGTACCCGTAAGCTCCAAAAAGCCTCATCGGCCTGCCGTCCAGAAATACCTGGATGCGCGACTGATCAAGCCCCCTGATATAGATGCTCTCCGAGGGGCTCGGGGTCACAGAGGTGCGAAGGACATCTACGCCTAGAGCCTCGCTCAAAACATCCCTGATGGTCTCTATGGGGCCGGCCTTTTTGAACTCATCCACATTGATAACTGTGACCTCGGGTGTTACAACCAGGGCCTCATCCCTGAGGGGATGCTCCCTGACAATAACCCTGTCAAGCTTGTAAACCTTTTTTTCCTTCTCCTCTTGCTCCACTTGTTGCGACACTGCCAAACCCGCAGTGGCAAAGAGGAAGCAAAGAACGCATACCAGTACAGGCCCTGTCTTTTTCATTGCTGACCTCCTCAAAGCTTGCGCAATCCGCTCTGGATAGATGTGGGAATGAGCGGTTTCCACCAGCAAAAGATTGTTGCAGAGATCGGCCTCGGGCTGGTCAAATCCAGTAATTGACGACGGACCTGTTTGCTAGTATAAAAAAATAGGAGCGTCCCTCAACCCGAGGGGGCTTCAGCGGGTAGGCAGCTGGGTAACCCTGGCCGGTTGTTGCTGCCTTCCCGCAGCCTTATCTTGTTGACCTTCTCTATTTTTTGCCTTCTCCGGAGAAATTCTTCTCTGTTACCACCCCCTCTCCTGTTCAGCTCAGCTCAAACATGATGGTAAGCTCCAGGGGAATCTCCCCCTCGAAAAGGCGCGGAGGCGGCTCTGGAAACGGGGCAGCATCCGTCACAGCCCTGAGCGCTGCCGTATCCAGGAGAGTATGCCTCGAGCTTTTCACCACCTCGGCCCCCCTGACTTCTCCCTGAGGGGTGATGACAAAGCGTAGCGTGACAGAGCCCTCTATTTCCCTGACCCTGGCCATGTCAGGATATTTTTTGTATCGCTCTATTCTGAGTCGCACCATCTCGAGATAACTGCTGGAGGTGGAAAAATCGCTGGAGGCCTCCCCCAGGGCAGGGTTGTAGTCGGCAATGTGAAGGCCGGTAGCAGCAGGGACATCCGGCATGCTTATTTTTTCCATAAGGGTGTCCGGCAGGTCTCTGTCGGGAGCCTCTATCTTCATGGGTTTGAGCTGGGGCATGGATCGCTGAACTACCCTCGGGGTTTTTAACTCCTGCGGTCGGGGGGGCGTTTTCGGCCGGCGGGGCGGCCTGGGAATACTCCTTGCGGGCGGTTTTGATATGTCCTGCAAGGCGAACTCGATGTAGGTCAGCGCGTTCGCCCGGTAGAGCCCCGAGATGTGCATGAAGATAACGAGGTGTATACCGAGTGAGATCACCACGAGAGCATAAAGCAGCCGGTTTGGTTTTGTTTTGTTTTTAGACACGGAGGTTTACCTGGTTTAGCCGGTTCGCCCGTTAGCCCGTTGAGCCGGTTTGGCCGGTTGCGCTAATGCTTCTTTAAGTATCTGATTAACCCGTCAATTATTTTACGAACCTTTTCACAGTGCGTGTAAGTCTTTTGAAACTCTTGTTCAGCAATATATTCTTGATCCAAAGCAATATATAAACAATTCTGAATTTCAGAACACGATCTTCTGGCATAGGTCAAGAATCTGATGAATTCATTATTCGATCTTGAATCAAACCCTTCGCAAATATTGTTCATTATTGAAATGCAGGCTCCGGTTGTTTGTCCAGATAGTCTAAAATCTTTCGAAAATTCAGAACGCCTTGCATAACCATAAATAATTGCAGTCAGGGCTCTGGCTTCTTGCCAGCACTCTAAGTCTTCGAATTTCTTGATTTTCATCTTGTACTTCCGTAGATACTCGGTTAACCGGCTCAACCGGACAACCGGCGAACCGGCTCAACCGGCTAGAATTCTTTTTCCGTTGCCAGGCAGAGCCGGCCTGCACCGGCTGCCTTGGCGATATCCATCACCTTTACGGTCTTGTTGAGGATCACCCCGCGGTCGGCCCTGACCACCACGAGCTTGTTTTCCTGATCACCGATCATCTCCTTGAGCCGGTCGAAGAGCTCGGCCAGGGATACCTCCCGGGTTCCGAGAAAGGCCCTGCCATCGCGGTCCACATAGACGGTAATGGTCTCTTCCGTCTGGGGACCGGAGGCCTTGGCCTGGGGCAGCTTGACCTTGATCCCCTCCTCGACCATGAAGTTGGTGGTAAGGAGGAAGTAGATCAAAAGCAGAAAGACAATATCTATAAGCGAGGTCAGAGGCGCTTGAATGCTGATACGGGCTCTGCGCTTGGGATGAACAATCATGACCGCCTCCTTCAGGCCCGCCTGCTCACAGCCTTGATGAATCTCACGGTTCCGTCCTGGAGCTGGGCCTCGTATTTGTCCACCCGGGAAACCAGGTAGCTGTGGGCCACCATGGTGGGCAGGGCCACGGCCAGACCC
>JBKHJD010000134.1:0-5970 GCA_046538315.1 Syntrophobacteria bacterium | reverse complement strand
AGTTAGGGGTGTCGAAGGGGAAACCCGGAGACTGAGAGCTGTTAGAACAGCAACCCTCACAACCTGATCTGGGTGATGCCAGCGCAGGGAAACTGAAGGACGAGTAAAGGGAAGTGAACGTGGAGGTTACTCGGGGTTCTTGCTTTTTGGCTCCGCATTCGAGGTGTGTAGTCAGGGTCGCCTGGCCACCCGCAAAAATGGACACTATCAGGTTCGAGTGTCCGATCGAGCCGGCATTATCCCTCTTTTCTTCAAACGATCACGCTTATCCCGCGCAACCTTCCCAAATCTGCGCCTGGTGTGGGCCAACCTGGCCAGGTCCAATATTGCTGAATTACCATGTGACCACTTGGGACACTCTGGAGACTTGGGACACTCTGGAGACGGTGCGCTTCGCTTGCGCTCAGCACACCCTACGTTTTGTTGTAGAGATGGTGCGTTTTGCTTGCGCTCAGCATACCCGAGGTTTTTTTGTAGTTTCCAAGGCATTGCAAGATTGAGAACTGCAAGAAACCCTTGACCCTGTGGGAGCGGCTTTCCAGCCGCGATTGACAGCGAGTCCAATGGAAAGGTATCGCGGCTAAAAGCCGCTCTCCCAGAAAACTCCAGCCCGCCGATTTTTGAGCTGACTATGAAAACATGGCTGCAGCGGACCAATGCCAACGGACGACGACTTTACTCATTTCGCCGCTGCCGAAGTGGCTCGGGCTTCCCGGTGGTCACTCGGAAGAGCCAGGATGGCCTCCAGCACCTGTACGCGCCCAGGCTGCGGAGCTATACCGGCCAGGCCGGAACGTGGCCTCCATCAGGCACATCTTTTGCAGAGAATTCCCGAGAAATACAAGTCCCGAGAAATATAATCACATAGAGGAGGTAGCTGACATGAAGACATGGGTTTCGGTTGTAACGATTTTTGCGGGAATTCTGGCGCTTGGTCTGAGTGGATGTGCCAGCCACACCTATGTCCAGCAAATCCAGGAGCAGGTTGAAGCAAACAGGGCAGACATTTCCATGTTGCAGAAGTCGGATGAGGAGCAAAACGAGAAGCTGAGCAAGCTTTCGGAAACAGTTGTGGATGCGCTCGCACGAGTTGAAAAAATGAGAGCGCTGGCTGAGGGCAGGTTTCTCTTCGAGACGACCCTCAATGACAGTGAACTCCGGTTCGCCTTTGACCGGAGCCAGCTCACAGCAAAAGCCCGAGAGGAGCTGGATAATTTCGCAAGACGGCTGAAGGAAGAAAACAAGGATTGCTACGTCGAGATACAGGGTCACACAGACAACGTGGGGACACCGGAGTACAATTATGCCCTCGGTCTGGCTCGAGCCAGGGCGGTTATGTCGTACCTCCACCTGCAGCATAATATTCCACTGAACCGCATGAACACCTTTTCGTACGGTGAGACCAAACCTGTTGCGCTGAACGCTGATGGTCCCCAAGAGCGGGCGAAAAATCGCCGGGTCACTCTTGTGGTGATGACCTAGACACCGGAAAGCAAAAACTACCAGAACAGCGGTCCAACCGCCGTCGGCCAGGGCCCGATTTCATGGGAGTTTCTTTTCGAGCACCGTAATGTTGCAAAACAGGAAGACGGTCCGATTAGGATAGGCTCTTCGTTGGTGACGGGAGACCGGTCAACAAACGCGGCCCTGGCGATTGCCAGTGGACAGGCATATCCTCCCAGCGGAGAAATCGTTTTTCAGACGCTCCCTGCGGAGGTCAGTCTATCTGAGCTCTATTAACCCCTCGCTTCGGTTCGATACTTCGCCGATGATGACGGCCTCTTCCACGCCGGCCGCCCGGAGGTCGTTGAGCGCGGCAGTCCCCACAGCCGGAGCAACGGCAAGAAGGAGACCCCCTGATGTCTGGGCATCCACAAGGATGTCGAGGTAGATGGGATCCATCGGCCTTGTCTCCCGCACGCTTCTGACACAGAAGTTCCGGTTGGAATGGCTGCCGGCCGGAATCAGGCCCATACCGCTGTAGTCCAGCACATCGGGCAGCACCGGGACTTTCATCACATCAATGGAGAGTGTTACCCTGCTTGCACTCGCCATTTCCAGAGCGTGTCCCAGAAGGCCGAAACCGGTAATATCTGTGCAGGCGTGGACCGGATAGGCAGTCATCACCTCAGTTGCCTTCCTGTTTAGTGTCGCCATGACCTCAATTGCCCGTTTTTCTACATCGGCGGCAATGAAGCCCGCCTTGATGGCCGTGGCCAGAATACCTGTGCCAAGAGGCTTGGTAAGAAGGAGGATGTCGCCAGGCCGGGCCCCCGCATTTGTCCATACCTTGTCCGGCGAGACAATGCCGGTAACTGCAAGCCCATACTTGAGTTCCACGTCGTCGACACTGTGCCCCCCCGCCAGGACAGTTCCGGATTCACGGAGCTTTTCCAATGCCCCGCGGAGGATCTCTTTGAGAATTGCTTTATCCATCTGCGAGACAGGAAAGCAGACAATATTCATGGCGGTCAGCGGACGGCCGCCCATGGCGTATACATCACTCAGGGCGTTTGCCACCGCGATCCGGCCAAAATCGTACGGCTCGTTGACGATGGGCGTGAAGAAATCCACCGTCTGAATGAGTGCAAGATCATCCGTCAAACGATACACCCCTGCGTCGTCGGCGGTACCCTGCCCCACAATCAAGTTAGGATCCGTCTCAGCGGGCAAGTCCCGCAAAATCTCAGCCAGGTCCCCTGGACTGATCTTGGCAGCTCATCCCGCAGCCCGCACATTTTTGGCAAGTTCCACCTTGCTTGCTTCCATTGTCGTCTCTCCATGGACAAGGAGCCCGAAGTTCCTGGACGCCCCGCTCTCTGTTTCAGGTCAGGCTGATCACCTTGTCGGCCAGCTGCATGGCGGTGACAATGTCCAGCATGTTGGTGGTCTCCCCTACCCGCTTCTGCTCCAATAAACCGAAGTGATCCAGGCAGGTCCCACATACAAGAAGATGGACACCGTCGTTTTCCAGGTCCTGGAGGGTTGTCAGAACTTCAGAACCTTCGATAGCCAGTTTGACGCCCGAGTTCAAAAGGACGAGACGCCAGAGTTCCTCGCCCATTTCCTTGAGGGTAGCGAGGAAGTTGTTTATCAATTTGCGGCCCAGTTCGTCGTCACCTCGACCCATGCGGTTATTTCCCAGAAGGACCATTATCTTGAGCTTTTCAGGTGGGACTTCCTGCTCTTCCACCATGATCTCATAGCTCATGGGTTCAGAACTGCAACCCATCACCTCAAAGAGGCCGTCTCGCTCAACCACGTCCACCTGGTATCCGGATCGGGTGAGAAAGCGGGCCACATTTTCCCTGGCAGCGGAATTGTCCACCAGGACCGTGACTCGCTCGGTGTCACCACGGTCCACAATCTCCTTGGTTTTCAGCACCGGACCGGGGCACGCCAGGCCACGGCAGTCAATGCTTTCCTGAGCCATATCTTTTCTCTTGCACCTTTCCCGAATAGTACTATCGAACTGCTGCTCCACTAGAGTTCTATTTATAACTAACGATCACGGAACTGGCTAATAGAAAATATTGATAGAAGGAAAAGATACAATCGGAAAATCCGATACAAGGGGTGGGCAGCCGTTGATATGAGGATGGCTAAAAGGCTGGGTTGCCTCACGCAAAGCCGCCAGGGCCGCCAAGGTAGTAAAGCTGCGAGGCAGATGATGAGGGAGCCGATCTTTGAGTGGATCGCTGAAAGGGAGAGGGCGGGCTCCAGGTAAAGGCGAAGCCTGTAACCCTTTGCGGGCTTTGCGCCTTTGCGAGAGACAATATATCACGCCAAGCTGTCAGATTATTGAGGGGAGGAAATCCCGTTTTTTCCCGGTGGGTGGTCTTGGCTTTTCCGTTTCTCGGGTCTGCGAGCCAGTGTCCATCCGGAAACTCGTTTTCCCCTCCCCCAATCTTTTCGTAACAGAAGCTTAACTCGCCTGTCATCATTCTGTCACAAGCATCGGGGATCTTTCAGAAACCGCACCGGAATGGGAGTGTCGGTTGTCTGTTGCCAGTGGTCCGTTGTCAATGTGTTTATGGGTAGTCGCATTGGGCACGATCTCCCAGTTCTTTTGGTTTTTAACCGCCGGTATTATGTGACCTTCCGGTTGCTGGCAGCGGACAACCAAAAGCGATCGACTGACGTTACCACAATCAGGCAGTAACTAGAAAATCCAGAAGGGAGGTAAAAAATCAATTTCTTTTCACCAGAAAACCAAGGAGGTCAAGGGAAAATGATTCTACTCAGATCGAGCAAATCCAAAGGGCCATTTTTTGTTTCCTGTTCATCCTTCTTGTTGGTGTTTTTATTTGTGAAGTTGCAAGGGCGAAGGATAATGGGAAAAGTGATCCGCTGACCGGCATCCTCATTCGCAAGGGTATTCTCACCGAGGAAGAGGCGAGACAAATACGCACAGAGGCGGATGAACTCGAAAGGCAACGCGAGCAAAAACTCGTGCAAGAAATCAAAGAGGAAGGGACAGCGCTCCCCAAAGCCCTGCAAGGCCTCGACGTTGGAGCGCTCTGGTATCTGGACTATTCAAACGGCCAGGAGCCTGAACCTGGGGACAAGGAATCCAGCTTCAACCGGTTCAAGATCACCCGGGGTTACCTCACGGTGAAAAAAGAAATCTTACCGTGGTTCCGCTCACGAATAACCCTGGACACACACCAGGACGATGACGAGGATTGGAAGGTACGGCTCAAATATCTCTACGCAGAAATGAGACCTCCTGATCTTGGACCGTTCACCAGCATGAAGTCCGAAATCGGGCTGGGGCACATCCCCTGGTTGGATTTCGAGGAACACATTAACCCCTATCGCTGCCAGGGGACAATGGCCATCGAGAGGGCCGGAACTTTCAACTCCGCCGACCTTGGCGTCAGTCTTCGCGGTGATTTTGGCGGCAAGCTGGAAAACGCAGTGGAGAAGACGGGGAGCCATCACTACGATGGTCGCTACGGCGGCTGGCACCTGGGAGTCTATAACGGCTCCGGGTACCACTCAAAGGAAGAAAACAACAACAAGGTGTTCGAAGGGAGGCTTACGCTGCGTCCCCTGCCTGATATCATACCGGGCCTCCAGTTCAGCTACTTCGGACTCTACGGCGAGGGAAACAGTGAAGACAATCCTTCCCGGGATTGGCCGGATTACGAGGTGAACCTTGGAATGGTAAGTTACCAGAACCCATGGGTGATCCTCACCTGCCAGTATTTTACCACTGAGGGCAATAAGGACGGGGATTGGTTCGATGCAGACGGAGACGCCCTCGATACTGAAGGCTACTCTTTCTTCGGCAATGTAAAACTTCCTGTCCTCGACCGGAAGCTCTCTGCCTTCGTCCGCTATGACCACTTCGATCAGGACGATGACGGAAAGATCGGCGATGACGCCGACTATGACATGTATACGGGCGGGCTTGCCTACGATATCTACAAGGGCAACCTGCTCTTGCTGTCCTATGAGACAACCGACTACGGTGATGATGCCGGCAAGAAGGGAGACCGCCCGGTACTAGACAACGAACTGGGAGATGATCACAAGGTACAGGCCGTCTTGCAGATCAAGTTCTGAAAGATGAGCTGCGCTTCTAGTGGAGTCATGGAGCAGTGGGGAATGGCGCCACTTCTCCATGACTCCCCACGGTCATCCCTCTCTCGGGGTGCAGTGAGCCGCTTCCTCCGGGTGCAGATTCCTTACTGCTCCAGCCTCACCACTGTCCGACCTCGAATGCGGCCCTTGAGGATCTCTTCAATCAAATCCGGAACCTCTTCAAGGGTCACTTCAGAGCCCACGGAGTCGAGCCAATCCCCTTGTCCGGCTTCCGCGGCAAGGAGTTTCCATGTTGCAAGCCTCATCTCCATGGGACAGAACACCGAATCGATGCCCAGGAGACTCACGCCGCGGAGAATGAAGGGATAGACGGTTGTGGCCACGTTCGTTCCGCCGGTCAGCCCGCAGTTGGCGACTACC
>JBKHJD010000133.1:0-5983 GCA_046538315.1 Syntrophobacteria bacterium | reverse complement strand
AATCACTTTAGCATGGGCTTTCCCCAAAATAAACTTATAATTTTATGGACGTCCCGAGAGCGCCGTAGGGGCTACTTGCCGAAGCCGGACGGCTGTCAACGGCCGATCGGCGTGCCTGTGCTGGAGGATAAAATTGTCCAGCGGGCCGTGGTTGAGGTGCTCAATGCCGTCTATGAGGTGGACTTCCTCGGTTTTTCGTATGGATTCCGCCCGGAGCGCAGCCCGCACCATGCCTTGGATGCGTTGTCGGTCGCAATCATGACGAAGAAAGTGAGCTGGGTGCTCGATGCAGACATTCGTGCATTTTTGGAGACGTCTTCATACTACACCCCCTTTCATGAAAGGTTGTCGAAAAGACCTGCTTGGTTGTCTAACACCTTGATACGTATACCTTTTCGTTTTCCGCGGCGGACATGGACGGCAGGGAGTTCGCCGCGCTTTACACGCTGCAACACGGTCTCTCGGGAGACCCCGAGGAGTTTGGTGGCCTCTTGCATGGTGACGTGGTCCTCAGGAGGTCGTTCAACGAAACGAGCTCGAAATTCCTCATTCACCCGGATCCGCCAGGGTGCGCCCGGGGTAACCTGTTCGCCGGCTATGAAGCCATCGGCAAGCCAGCGATGAAGGGTGGAAGGGGCCAGTCCGAGTATCTGGGCGGCCTTTTCGACCGTGACCAGTTCCCCGTCTTGAGAGGCGGTGGAAGGATCGAATCGAGGGATCTTCCAATAGCGTCGCAGATTGCCGATTTTGTTGGCGGTGAACCGATCGCCGTGGGCCGTGCGCCGACCTTGCCGGTTGACGATACCCGCGATGACGCTATCTGGATAATGAACAGCCAGACGGCGGACGAGTTCGACGGTATCCTCGTCGGTACGGATCGGTGCCCGGTGGTGCCGCTGGAGGGGGAGGTGGAGTTGCGAGATGGCGCCTCCTCGCCAGCGCATAATGAGATGGGCCTGGGAGTTGTCCTTGTCCACGGTGATGTTGACTTCCTCCAAGAGGGTGCGCAGGAGCTCCTTTCGGTCGCGGTCGGTGGTGGTGGTGGCTTCCCATACCCGCAGCAGATCGGTGCCGAGGCTGCGGATGCGGGCGCGCTGCTCCTCGGTCAGAGGTCCCGGACGTTGGTTGTGCCGCCGTGTCAGTTCGGCTTCGGCGGCGGCCAACTCGGCCAAGCAGCGCTCCCATTTAGCTTCCAGGGTGCGGGCCACCAGGCGGTTTTCGGGTTCCACGGTGCGATAACGGCGTTCGGCGCGGTCGGCCTCGTAGCGGGCCCCTTCGACCTGCAAGTGCCACTGTTTCAGAGCGGTGTGTTCGTCAGCCTGGAGTTGTTCTTCAGCCAGCAGGGCGGCTTCAATACCGGCCGGGGCCACGGTGTCGAGGAAAGCGCGTGCGACAGCCTGGTCGATCTGGACGCCTCCTATGCGCAGGCAATAGGTGCCCCGGCCATTTACCAAGGTGTTCGCCGAGCAATAGTACCCTGGGCTGGAGTATCGGCCCTGGTAGTAGACCCGGAGCCGACGGCCGCAGCGACCACAGGTGGCGAGGCCCTGGAGAAGGGCGGCACCTTCGCGGATGGCACCGGTTGCCTGGTGGGCAGTGGGATGGGTATTACGAGAGATGCGCTGTTGGTTCATCTCGTAGGTGTCCCAGTCGATGAAGCCCTGGTGGTGATCGGTGATCAGTACGGACCACTGGGAGCGCGGCAGACGGCGGGTACGTTTTCGGAGCCGTCCGTTTTGATCGACGAAGCGCTCATGACGGGTTTTACCATAAGTATAGGCGCCTGCATAGACGGGATTGGTCAGGACGTGGTGAACGCCGGTATAGGTAGGGGTGACCCATTGGATGTCGGCAGCGGAGTTGGACTGGGAGGGGAAAGAAAGCCCCTCGGAGCGCAGCCAGAGCCACACCCGGCGGACGGAACCCATCTCGGCGAACTTTTCGAAGATGGAATGGATGAGACCGGTGACGGCCTGGTCGGGATGGAAAAGCACCTCGCCTTCGCCTTCGCCCCAGACAAAGCCGACTGGGAGGCCCCGGCGCAATTGTCCCCGGGCGGCTTTGTTGCGGATACCGCCTTCGAGTCGGGCGCGGATGACATGCAGCTCGGCCTCGGCCATGGTGCCTTTGAGTCCAAGGAGCAAGCGATCGTTGAAAAGCCCGGGATGGTACAGTCCATCCTCGTCGCCGATCAAGGTGTCGGTGACCCCGCATAGATCGAGGAGTCGATACCAATCGGCGCTGTTGCGCGCCACCCTGGAGACCTCGATAGAGAGGATCAGGCCGACATGTCCCAGGGCGACCTCGGTGGTCATTGTGGCAAAGCCGCCCCGATCGGGAGTGCCGGAGCCTGAGCGGGCCAGGTCCTCGTCGATAATCTTGACCTGTGATTGTGCCCAACCGAGCTGGACAGCGCGTTAGGCCAACTTGTATTGCCGATCGGTGGATTCGCGGTTGTAGTGGACCTGGGCTGTGGTGGATTGCCGCACATACACACAGGCGCAACGCTGGAGGTGGGTTGGTTTGATTTTTTCATTAGCGCTCATGGGTGTCCTCCTGGGTTTCACGCGGGTTTTTTGGACAAACCGCCTTGCGGATCAGCCTGGACAGGGTGGCGATGACCGTTCTTTGCGTCTCGGGGTCGAGGTCTTCCCAGATCTCCAGTTCTTGAGGCGGCCTTTCCGCTTCGGACCAAAGGGTCAGTTGCCGTGGCACGATTTCTCTCCTCCTTTAAAGGAACTGTGGGTACGTGCTCCGAAGAATGGAGCCTGCGGAGGAGAGCGTCAACCACTTTACGCGTGTGCAGGAGATGGGAAAGGGATCCGAGCGTCGCTGATGTAGATGATCCGTCCCTGGAAGGAAAAGCTTGGACGTTGTCTTTCTCCAGATCAGTCCATGCAGCGGGGATAAGCGAGCGGCTTCCATCCGGAAGAACCAGGATCAGATGCAGTTCTCCTTGTCGGCGTGACCAACCGAAAAGCTCCAGAGTCCGCCCTTGCAAAGGATGGTGATTTCGCACTATGGTTACTTTGGATGGGAAACCCTCGAGGTGGGTAGTGTGTCGTAGCTTCCTTTGAACCGTAGCGCCATGATCCGGGTCCCGCTGGGGTGGTCAAGAGTTGATAATCTGGCGCACAAGTTGAATCCGCAGCAGAAGCTTTATTTCAAAGAATCCAAAGGGCGCCAGACCGTTGAATTACGAAGTCCGGACGGCAGTGCTATCGTCCATCTGTTGCTGGCCGGAATCACCCTTGCGAGTGAATGGGGCTTGATGCAACCGGATTCCCTGGAAATCGCAAACAGCCTCTATGTAACCGGGAATGTTTTCCAGAACCAACAGCTCCTCGGTAAACTACCCACTTTGCCGAGAAGCTGTGTCGAGTCCGCGCGGGTCTTGCTTGAGAAAAGGCACCTGTATGAAAGGGAAAACATTTTCCCCACAAGCATTAGCGAATTCGTAGCAAGGTTGCTCCGGGCGGAAAATGATGAACACATGAACCAGTATCTAGCGGATTTGCCTGCAGACGATCGACTGCACGAAACGCGCAAGATTATGCACAAAGATCTCCACCGCCACTGAGGCTCCTTCACTCCGGCGCCACAGACAGACAGTTTGGGATCCGGCGGAATAATTTGCCGCCCCCTAGAATGCCTTGCCGCTGTCCAGTAACAGAGTTACCGGTCCGTCATTGACAAGCGATACCTGCATCGTTTGCTGAAACCTTCCGGCGGCGACCTTCACTCCCAGATCTCCGGCGCGGCGGATAAAGGCATGGTACAGCCCCTCGGCCTTACTCGGCTCGGCAGCGCTCACGAACGAAGGCCGCCTGCCCTTGCGGCAGTCTCCCCACAGGGTAAACTGGGAAACTACCAGAAGATCCCCACCGATATCAAGCAAAGAGCGATTCATCTTCCCTTGCCCATCAGCAAAGATTCTCAGTTGGACGACTTTTTCTGCCAGATAGGATGCATCCGCTTGCCCGTCGTCATGGCCTACACCGAGGAAGACCAGGACGCCGTGACCGATGCGGCTGACCTCCTCACCTCCAACCGCAACGCTTGCCTGAAGTACACGCTGGACAATAGCTCTCACGTTCCACACCATCCGTTGTCATTGCCGCTCGGCCTCGAGCACCGGGAGCAGCGCCTGCCAGAGGGCGTCACGTCCCTCACCTGATACAGCGGAAAACTCAACGAAGGCCTGGGGGACTGTATGGAGCTCTCCGGCAATGCCGCTAACCTGTCTGCCCCGTTGATTCCTTGACAGTTTGTCCACCTTGGTAAGCACGGTGATAACAGCCAGGTTCCCTGAGTGCAGCCATTGCCACAGGGTGAGATCTTCCACGGAAGGAATCCGTCGTACGTCCACAATGAAGACGATACCCCGCAGATTGTCCCTGCTCTTCAAATAGGTCTCCACCATGGGGCGCCAGCGCTTCCTGACAGCTTCAGGCACCCTGGCATAGCCGTAGCCGGGGAGATCCACGAACCGCCAGCGACCGTTTACCTCGAAAAAGTTTATGAGTTGGGTGCAGCCCGGTTGCTTGCTTGTTCGCACCAGTTTTTTGCGCCTGAGCAGCGTGTTGATGAGCGAGGATTTTCCCACATTCGAACGGCCGGCAAAGGCAATTTCAGGAAGATCCGCAGACGGGTACTGGTCTGGAGCCACGGCACTGCAAACAAATCTTGCCGATCGAATCACCATGGTTCACTCATAACCTTGAAGCCACGCCCTGTGGGCGTGGTTACGGAAGAGCGGCTTTGCCTTAAGCAATTGGATACGGATGTGGGATGTGGGATGTGAGAGAGTCCTCTCGAAAGTCGAGGCGTTTTATCCCACATCCCAGATCACTGCATGGTGCGGCCTGATATGGGTAGGTGCCACCCGCCCTCCTGTAGGGGCGGCTGAGAGCCACGTCCTTTAGGCGTGGATTCTTTACTGTACGGTGAAAGCCGCTGCTTCCTTGCTGCACTCAGGCGCACCCCGCCTGCCTTCTTTCCAGATATCGCTCCAGTCGATCCATGCCTTCTTCGATATTTTCCAGAGAATTCGCGTAGGTGAACCGGATATACCCCTCGGCATTCTCGCCGAAGTCAACACCCGGGGTGACCCCAACCTTGGCATTGTAAAGGATATCAAAGGCAAGCCGGTAGGAATCGTCACCGAAGCACCGGGCGTTTGCCAGTACATAGAAGGCTCCGGTCGGCTCCACCGCAAGACCAAAGCCCAGTTTCTTCAGACGCTGGATCATGAAACGGCGGCGTTCATTGTATATGCTTACCATCCGAGCCACATCTTGTGCAGCCTCAGCGGAGCGAAGGGCCTCAACTCCAGCAGCCTGGGCCATGGCGCTTGCAGATATGAAGAAGTTTTGCTGCATCTTCTGCATGGGCCGGACGAAGCGTGGGGGAGCGATTACATATCCGAGGCGCCAGCCGGTCATGGCATATAGCTTGGAAAAGCCGTTCAACACGAAACAGTTGTCCGTGTACTCCAGCATGGAGTGCTCTCTGCCCTCATAGACGAGGCCGTGATAGATCTCATCGGAGATCACTACAGGCCCCAACTCGGCAATCTCGGCCATCCGCTCCGGTTCCAGGAGATTTCCCGTAGGATTGGCAGGTGAATTGATGAAGACGGCGCGCGTACGTCCCGTCATGCGTTTACGCATGTCCTCGGCGCGAAACTGGAATCCGTCTTCCTCGGCCACCGGGACGGTCACTGATCTTCCGGCAACAAATCGGACGAAACTGGGGTAGCAGGGATAGTGAGGATCCGAGATGATTACCTCGTCTCCCGCCTCCAGCAGGACGCCCATGATCAGGAGCATGGCGGGTGACGTCCCCGAGGTGACGATTATCTGTTCGTGGCTGGTGTGAACCTGATAGCGCTGGTTGTAATGCTCGCAGATAGCCTCCCGCAGTTCCAGGAGCCCCTGACTGTGAGTGTAGTGAGTCTTTCCCTCTTTCAACGCCCGCTCAC
>JBKHJD010000132.1:0-6011 GCA_046538315.1 Syntrophobacteria bacterium | reverse complement strand
GGGCCATGCTCACCGCACAGGGACCGGGTACAGCGCTTACCTGGATACCTCGCGCCACGGCCCGGCGAACGAGCTCCGTACCTGGATCAGCGATGCCGGGGGTACCGGCATCGCTTACCAGGGCCACCGTTTTGCCGGCCAGCAGCTCCCGCAGCAAGCGGGGTCCCTGGGTGCGCATATTGTGCTCGTGGTAGCTGAGCAACCGGGCGCGTATATTATGGGCAGTGAGGAGCTTGCGAGTGTGGCGCGTGTCTTCGGCGGCGATCAGATCACACTCGCCCAGTGTGCGAAGGCTCCGCAGGGTGACGTCTTCCAGGTTACCAATTGGCGTGGCCACCAGGTAGAGGATGCCGGGATCATTGGTCATGGTGCTGACAGTCGGCCAGATCGGGTTTCTGGCTTTATCTATAGTGCCTGGCGGCTTCAATAGGTTGACTCAAAGGCGTTTTCAATGACTTCAAGGCGCGGGGAGGCCGACACGCCGCTGACGGTGACCACATCAAATCTGGCGCTCGTCTCTGTGAGATCATGCATCTGGAGATAATGCCAGGCCACCTGGCTCAGTTTATGCTGTTTGGCGGGTGTAATCGCATGTTTCGGCGAACCGAAGGCTTCACTGTCGCGGAGCTTTACCTCCACAAATACGAGATACCCACGGTGACGGGCAATGATGTCAATCTCTCCGAGAAGGCAGCGATAATTGCGGCAAATGATGCGGTAGCCAAGGCGCTTCAGGTGGCGCACAGCAAGCTGCTCACCTTCATCGCCTCGAAAGAGATGGCGTCTGGCGCCGCGACCTGTCAGGTTGCCAGTTTGATCCATATCATATCTCTTGCTGCCAGCGTGTTGCCCGGCACTGCATTAGCTGGCTCTTTACCATGGTGGGGGCTGCCGAAAATCGCAACACAAAAACTGCCTTGTCTTCCGGATGCAAATCCAACAGGATTTTTGGATTATGCAGGCCAGCAGGTCCTCACCGCACCCCCCGGAACGTCCGCCGATGCAGCGGACAGGCCCCGAAGCGCTCCAGGGCGGCACGGTGTTCCCGGGTGCCGTAGCCCTTGTTACGGGCGAAGTTGTAGCGCGGGTAATGCTTATGATAGGAGAGCATCAGTGCATCCCGATGCACCTTCGCAACAATGGATGCAGCCGCCACCGAGATGCTGAGCCGATCGGCATGCTTGAGGGGTCGTTGGGATAGCCGGACAGTGACCGGCCAGGGCCCGTCAACGATAACAAAGTCTGGAAGCGGATCCAGCTGGATTATTGCCAGACGCATGGCCTCCAGGCTGGCTGCGAGAATATTGAGGCGGTCGATGTCCTCCGGACTCACGACACCGACCCCAATGGCCGCGGCCACAGAGCAGATCCTGTCGTAGCAGCTCTCACGCTGGGCCGGGCTGAGGAGCTTGGAATCACGAACCCCCTGGAGGTCGATGTCCCATGGCAGGACCACCGCTGCCGCCACTACCGGGCCTGCCAGGGGTCCTCGGCCAGCCTCGTCTGCTCCGGCGATCCGGCGAAATCCCCGCCGGTACGCTCTGCGCTCAAAATACCAGGGATCCCCGGGATCCAGGGGGAAAAGCGGCGTTTGTGACGGCCTGCTACCCATTTGTCAGGCTCTTGAACTCTCAGGCTGCGGTTACGAGCAAGGGGCTGTGGTCAGTCTAAGGACGAGGGCGAAGCTCACGGATACGGGCGGCCTTGCCTCGTCGCTTTCGCAGATAGTAGAGGCGAGATCGGCGAACGCGGCCGCGACTGACTACCTCGATCTTTTCGATCAAAGGAGAATGGAGCGGAAAAACGCGCTCTACTCCAACCCCGTAAGAGATTTTGCGCACGGTTATGGTAGCATTGACAGTTCCCTTGCATTTGCGAATGACCACCCCCTGAAAGACCTGGATGCGTTCTTTGTCTCCTTCGCGAATCCGCACGTGGACTTTTACCGTATCTCCCGGTTTGAACCCGGGGATATCCGTCCGCATCTGTTCTTTATCAAGTGCCTTTAAAATATTCATGGCGTCTCCTCGTTCGGCTGAACATGCTTTTTCCACACCCGCTTGTTAGGCTTTGTTCTACCCCTTCGATGGCTACCATTTATCGGTCTTCAAAGGGCCTGCTATTCATCTCTTTTGCCCAGCAGCCTGTCCAGAATAATGCCCGCCGCAGAGCGAACAGAAAGATGATTGTAACCGTCGACACCGGAGATGGGAGCCAGACGATGGTTTGCCAGATCCAGAATCTCGTCACTGAGGCCCCAACCTGTCCCGAAGAGGATGAGCATGGAGCCTGGCTGCCGGATTCTCTCTCTGGCCTGCCAGTAGCTCAGGGTAGCACTGTCCACCGAGGCCCCGGTTGCCAGTAGTTCAGGGGACTGACCGGAAGATTTGGCAATAGCAGCCCCCACCTCAGTTAGCGAGCTTGCCAGGGTTACCAGTTCCAGTGCCATTTTTCTCTCCGGGTGGCAGTGGGCCCCGTATCCGGCCAGCCAGTGAGAAAGCAGCCTCTCTACCAGTTTTCGCTGATCATCCAGAGGTGTAACCACAAAGAACCGGCTCACCCCGTAAGTCCTTGCAGCACGAGCAATATCGTGGATGTCCAGATTGGTCACTGCTGAAACGATCACCTGACGCTGGCGATTGTACACAGGGTAATGAAGCAAGGCCACATGGACGTCCATGAGAGATATTCCGGGATCTAGTCCGTATTGCCGTTGCCGGATGAATCTGCGTCCCCGTGTTCCTGGAGTATCCGAGGGGTCTCCCCGTGAGCCTTTTCCCTCTGAACAGCCTCGGTGAGCAGCTGCCGATCCTCGCTGCTGAGTCTGGCATGTTTCAGAAGCTCCGGCCGGCTCTGCCAGGTGCGCAGCAGTGATTGCTGGCGGCGCCAGCGCCGAATGGCCCCATGGTTTCCGGACAAAAGTACCTCTGGAGTCCGATGGCCTTCAAAGATCTCCGGCCTGGTATACTGGGGGTACTCCAACAGCCCGTCCACAAAGCTTTCCTCGCCAGCCGATTCGTACCTGCCGAGAACGCCGGGCACCAGCCTGGCAACTGCATCCAGTACCACTAAAGCCGGCAATTCACCGCCGGTGAGAATGTAGTCACCGATGGAGATCTCGTCATGGACATAGCAGCGCACCCTCTCATCAACACCTTCATACCGGCCGCAGACGAGACATATATGGTGATGGCGCCCCAGTTCCCAGGCGATCTCCTGGTTGAAAACCCTTCCCCGCGGACTCAAGAGCACAACTCTGGCCGGTGGGTCTGCACGGCTGGCACAGCGAATAGCAGCCACCAGAGGTTCTGGCTTCATCACCATGCCACTGCCGCCTCCGAAGGGACGATCATCAGTGCTGCGGTGTGGCCCGGCCGCAAAATCGCGAATATTGAAAATGCGAACTTCGATGACTTTCCTTTCTACGGCCTTGCCAAGAATACTCTGCCCCAGCGGCGCTGCCACCATTTCGGGGAATATGGTTACAATATCAAAGATCATTGGATTGACAGGCAGTCTTCGGAAGATCCACGAGCATCAGCCGCCGTTGAAGATCGACCTGCCGCACAACACTGTGTGTGGCTGGAATGAGGATTTCCTCATTGCCTTGGCGCACCACGTAGACATCGTTGCTGCGCGTCGGACAAATTTCCTCGATGGTCCCAAGCTCCCGGCCGTCGCTGTTCACCACCCTGAGCTTTATCAACTGGTACCAGTAAAACTCGTCAGAAGCCAGAGGCGCGAGTCGGGCCTCTGGCACACAGAGCTCTGCTCCCAACAGACTGCGCGCTTCTTCCACTGTGTTTATTTCGCGGCAGAGAAAAAGAAAGGTCTTGCGGTGAGGACGTACCTCCACCGTCGTCAGGAGCCGGGCCCTGGCGTCGGGCAGACAGACGGTAACGGTCTCCCCGGGGCCGAGACTGGCGAGCGTTTCCCCATAGGGGATAACCTTCACATATCCCTTCAACCCGTGGGTGTTGACCACTTTGCCGATAGGGACCAGAGGCTCTGAGCCCATCGCTCTTATTCGATAATTTCGAGCACTGCCCGTTTGCGGAGTTTGGTTGATGCCGCACTCAGGATCGTTCTCATGGCCCCGGCAGTCCGCCCTTGTTTGCCAATTACTTTACCGAGATCCTCCTTGGCCACCCTAAGTTCGATGACAGAGGTCTGCTCCCCTTCCAACTCGGAAACCTCAACATGTTCTGGATGGTCCACCAGCGCTTTGGCAATGTGCTCGATCAGTTCCTTCAGCATGGCTTTCTCCAGTAAGGCAGGGGTACTGTGGGGCCGGTCCTTTTCACGTAGTTGCCCTGATGCATTGCTGAGAAATGCACACCATTGGCCTGCGGAGAATCTCTGGCAACTGCCTGGTGTGGTAAACTGCCCTGTGAGCAACACAGCTCACCCTTACTGGCCCGGCCTGGCGAGCAAGCCTTTTTGCTTGATCAAACTCCTCACAGTGTCTGTGGGCTTGGCACCGTGCTCCATCCAGACGCGAAGACGCTCTGGATCAAGCAGGACCTCCGCCGGATCGGTCAAAGGATTATAGGTGCCGAGAATTTCTATGAACTTTCCACCTCGCGGCGCCTCGGAATCAGCTACGACGATCCGGTAGAACGGCTTTTTTCTGGTGCCCCTGCGGCTGAGTCGAATTCGTACGGCCATATCTTCTTTTTGCTCCTGTACACCTCATCTGATCCCATGAGAAGGGCTCTGTATCCGTGAAAGCTCTCCTCTTCCTCAGAAAGGTAAAGGTATACCACCTCGCGGCAAACGCATTTTGCCTTTGCCACCCTTGCTCAGCTTGCGCAACATTTTTTTCATGTGGGCATAGTTTTTGAGAAGCTTGTTGATATCCTGCACAGAGGTACCGCTGCCTTTGGCGATACGCCTCCGGCGGCTGGCATTGATAATAGTGTGGTTGCGTCGTTCTTCTCGGGTCATGGAATTGATAATGGCCTCGGTCTGCACCAGTTCACGTTCATCAGGTTGGAAATTACGCAGCTGCTTCAGTTGACCCATACCCGGCAACATGCTGAAGATCTGCTCCAGGGATCCCATCTTCTTGATTTGCTGCAACTGATCACGAAAGTCCTCAAGGGTGAAGGTGTCCTTTGCGAGCTTTTCTTGAAATTGCCGGGCCTGGCTGGCATCAAAGGTCTTCTCGGCTTTCTCGATAAGGGAAAGCACATCGCCCATTCCCAGAATACGAGAGGCCATGCGCTCCGGGTGAAAGGTCTCAAGGGCGTCCAATTTTTCCCCTGTACCGATAAGCTTGATGGGTTTGCCGGTTATCTTCCGCATGGAGAGCGCCGCTCCACCGCGGGCGTCAGTATCCATCTTGGTGAGAATGATACCGCTCAGATCCAGCGTCCGGTCGAAGGATTCTGCTACCTGCACCGCATCTTGCCCGCCCATGGCATCAGCCACCAGGAGGATTTCACCGGGTTCAAGGGACGATTTGAGTTGCTCCAGCTCGTTCATCAGAGCGGTGTCGATATGGAGACGGCCCGCAGTGTCCACAATGAGGAGGTCGCATCCTTGCTGGCTCGCAAATCCCGGAGCAGAAGTGGCAATTTCCAGGGGATTCATCTGGGTGGTGGCCGGAAACACCGAAATCCCGAGCTGTTGCCCCAGTGTGCGAAGCTGATCGATGGCCGCTGGTCTGTATACATCGACCGGAACCAGACAGGGTTTGCGGTTGAACTCTTTGAGATGCAGTGCGAGTTTGCCGGCTGTGGTTGTTTTACCGGAGCCCTGGAGCCCTACGAGCATGAATACCAGGGGAGTGCGGCCGCTCAGCTCCAGGGGGACGGCCTCACTGCCCATAAATTGCGTCAATCTCTCGTGCACGATCTTGACTATCTGCTGGCCGGGAGTGAGACTTTCCATCACCTCGCTGCCCACAGCCCGCTCAGCAATCTCCGCGACAAATTCCTTCGCCACCTTATAGTGGACGTCTGCCTCCAGCAGGGAAAGGCGAATGTCTCGGAGAGACTCCTTGACAT
>JBKHJD010000131.1:0-6140 GCA_046538315.1 Syntrophobacteria bacterium | reverse complement strand
GAAGGGCTTCTTCGGGGCAAACGCCTCAGCCCCTCCGGGGCTTCTGCTGCTGTGGGACACTGACATCGAAGTTCCCCTGGATACTCGCCCGCAGGGCTGGGATCTTTTCCTGCCCGGTCACCCTCTCCGAGGTCGCTTCCAGCCGGTAGGGCTTACAGGCCGGAGGGTAGGCTCTCGGAGCCGGAGGCCGGGCAGGAAAAAGACAAACCCCCCCTTGGCGTTCTTTGCGTCCTGGCGGTTCGGAAGTTAAACCGCCGGAACCCGAGAAAAGCGAATGGCACGCTGGCACGCCTGTGACCGCTTACATTTTTTCGCCATAAAAGGTGAAATCGGCCGCCTTGTCAAGGGAAAGTCTCCGGCACAACGCCTGAAAGCACAGTGACACTAGGCAGTAGGCTCTTCCAAGAGGCAGTAAGAAGTCAACAAGGCATGCATGTCAAACAAACCCCGTTGTTGCATAAAGGGCTACCGAAATCGGCCGCGAATTCGCTCCGGAGGCTTGATGTAAACGTTTTTACTCTGCGATTCAGAAATGTAGGGTCTCCGCCCCGAAATGTCAAGGGTCCTTGGTTATTCGGTGGATGTGGTGCTCAAGGGACTGTGCAGAGGGCTACCGGGATCAGTTCGCCTGACATTGCTCCCCCGGGGCCCTGTGGTACCAAGGTGAAGCGAAACGGACTGGACTGTTTGATGGGACAAAAGGAGTGGTATGCAGCGGACTGTGACCCTGCTCACCGATTTCGGCACCCGGGACCACTACGTGGCTGTGGTCAAGGGGGTGCTCCTGAGCATCAACCCGCACCTCACTCTCGTCGACATCACCCACGAGGTAAGCCCGCAGAACATCCCCGAGGCGGGCTTCCTGCTGGCCTCGGCCTTCCGGTACTTTCCCGAAAACACCGTACACCTGGCTGTGGTGGACCCGGGAGTGGGCGGCGAGCGCCAGGGTCTCGCCGCGGCAACCGAGCACTACCTTTTCGTCGGACCCGACAACGGCCTCCTCGACCGGGTCTTTACCCTCGAGCCGCCTTCCCTGGTTGTCTCCCTGGAAAACCCCCAGTACCAGCTTCCCCGGCCGAGCCCTACCTTCCATGCCCGCGATATTTTCGCTCCAGCTGCGGCGCACCTGTCCCTCGGATTGCCCCTGGAGAAGCTGGGCCCTTGCATATCCTACCGGTTCCGCTCTCCAGGCCGTTTGGTCCTCACCGACCAGGCGCAGCTCCAGGGAGAGATCATCCATATCGATCGTTTCGGCAACCTCGCCTCCAATATCGAAATCTCTCTGAAAAGCCAGAATCTGCTGGAGTCTCTCGATGTTTACCTCGCCGGTCAGCAGGTCCTCACCGGACCGCGAACGTACGAGCAGGCGCCGCCCCTTCGGCTTTTCGCCCTGAGGGGCAGCAGCGGCTACCTGGAAATTGCGGTCCGTAACGGCAGCGCCCATGAGACTACCGGCCAGGGGGTGGGTGCCCTGGTGCGGGTATGCCGGAAGCGCTGAAATCATTGTTCGAAAACTTTCTCCCGCCTCTGATCGTGGCTGACCTTTACAGACTCTTTCCGGGTGATTAAATTTATTTGCAAAAGAACATGGAGGTGGAAAGAATGCCAGGTATTCTGAGAGAAAAAGTGGTACTCCTGGCCATGCCGTTTTTCAACTATGGCAACGCTACTCCCCTCACCCAGGATCTTTACCTTGCAGGGGAAAGCTCGGGCCAGACAGACTCACGGCCGCAGCAGTTGAGCGGCAACTGGACAGAGCAAGAAGATGCAAAGCATCACAACCAGGAGGAAGACCCCGAGCTTGAACAGCTCATGGAAAATGTGAAGCGTTACATCCGTAACATCGATGTCAACAAGCTGTAGGAAGACGGCCCCGCGGTCGGCGCCCGCAGCGCTTTCGCCAACAACCCTCTTGCACATCTCTGTGGGAGGGTTTTTTAATGTGCGTGCCTTGCCTGGCTGCCGGCCTCCAGCGCTTCTCTGACCTGGCGATAGACAACTGCGAGGTCGTTGCTCACCGGGCCTTCAGTCCAGGCCTGCTGCTTCAGATAGCGACTGAGCTCCAGCAAGGGGGGAAGAGAAAGTGCCGCCTCTACAGAAGCATCCTTGTGTGCGTAGAGTCCCTCAACGGAGCCGTCGAAAATCAAGCGACCGGCGGAGATAACCAGTACTCTGCTCGCCCAGCTCAAGAGCGGGTCCAGTTCGTGGGCAATGAGAACCATAATGCCGTGGGCATCGGAGCGTCGTCGCAACACTTGAGCCACATTCCTCCTCTCCCTGGTGTTCAGCCCGGCGAAAGGTTCATCCGAAATGAGCACCCTGGGTTCCAGCACCAGGAGACTCGCCAGGGCCACCTTTCGCTGTTGCCCGGAACTCAGAGATCGAGGACAACGGTGGGCAAGTTCCACGAGCGGGAAGTCAAGATCAGCGCAAATTTTCATGAGGCGGCGGGAGATTTCAGGCTCTTCCATGCCGAGCCCGGCCCGCAGGCCCCAGCTCAACTCCTCGTGGACGGTGCCGGCAATAAACTGACGCTCCGGGTACTGGCACGCCATGACAACCTGTGCCGGTGCGAAAGTAGCCTTTCTTTTTGCACTTCCGTAAAGATTTCGTCCCTGCAGGCACACCACGCCTTCCGTAGGTCTTTCCAGCCCGGCAAGTATCCGTGCCAGGGTAGTCTTGCCGCTTCCGCTCGGCCCGGTCAGCAAAACCGCCTGTCCTGGTTCCAGCCTTACACTGAGGCCGTGGAGCACTCGCCGGTGGAAGCGAGTACCGCGCTGGAAAGAGTGACTGATACCTGTCGCTTCCAGCATGGATCACTCGGTTACCTTGTAGACAACGTCCTTTTCCCGGACCCGTTCATTGACCTTGATGCCCACCAGTTGGCCCTTTACCGCCCTGGTGATCGCTTGCTTTTCCTCCTGCATGCTCTGGACTTCCTGTTTGAGGTCAGTGGTGCTTCCTTTAAACCAGAGCGTGTCGCCCACCTGGATCTCCCGGGTAACCTCAATGGCGGCCACGCTGGGCTTGGCGAAAAATTTCTTGACCACACCTACTTCAATCTCTGTCACGACTTTCGCCTCCTTCTGTGTATTGGTCATTCGTGGTATTCAAGGTGGGCACCGCCCACCGCCCTCCAGCGGTCAATCGTCACCGGCAAAGGATGAGTTCTTCACTGCCGACAACTGACATTCTGTGAATCTCGCAAAAGTGCCAGCACCTGCTCCACCGTGCAGACGCCGGCTGCTTTGGCCAGGCCGCCCTCTGCAAGCATCTCTCCGAGCCGGGCTATGGCCGGCACTTCCAGGGCCAGCCGCTCGATAAGTCTTTTTTCCTGGAAGAACTCTACGGGAGGTCCATCGAAAAGCAGCCGGCCGCTCTCGATAGCAACCAGCCTCCGGGCAAAGACAGCCTCTTCCAGAAGGTTGGTGGTCTGCACCATGGTGCAGGATTCTTCCCGATGAACGCTCTTCAGCACCTCCAATACCCGAGCGCGAGTGCGGCCGTCCACCATGCACAGGGGATCGTCGAGGAGCAGACATTGCTTCCGCAGTGCGAGGGCACCGGCGAGAATCAACCGCTGCTGCTCTCCTCCGGAGAGAAAATGGCTGAAATCCCCTGCCCTTTCCCAGAGGTCCACCCAGCGAAGCGCCTCCTCAACCCGCATGGCTATGCGCTCCGGGCGCAGGCCGCACAACTCCAGGCCGAAGGCCACATCCTCAGCAACAACCGGTGAGACGATCTGATTTTCAGGGTTGGCAAAGACGCAGGCAGCCAGATGGTTGAGCTTTCCCGCTGGAAGGGCTGCTCCGTTTATCCTGATCTCGCCCCCCTGGGGTTGAAGCAGGCCCTTTGCCAGCTTTATGAGCGTGGTCTTTCCCGCCCCTGAAGGACCTACCAGGACCAACCAGTCGCCCGGCGCAATGTGCAGGTTGAAATCGGAGAAAACCGGCTCGGCCTCGCCGTTACTGTAACAAAAGGAGATTTTGTCTAGCTCAATGCTGACCATGTGCCAAGAATACCTGTATTTGGCCAAGATTCAAGCACTTTTCTTGGAACTCAAATAATGTCAGTAGTCCGTCGTCAGTAGTCCGTCGTCAGTAGTCCGTCGTCAGTAGTCCGTTGTACCAGTGGTTTCGCAGTCTCAGCCCAGAGATCATCTGACCCGACCTTTCTGTGGGAGCGCCGCGATCGACAGCCGGGCCAATGGAAAGCTATCGCGGCTGGAAAGCCGCTCCCACAGGGTGAAGCGACACTATTTCAGTCCCGGGAGGAAAGACCGGAGCCGAGGGGCTTTCACCATGAATCTCATTGACTAATTGTCTGATTTGATGATATTTTATTGAAATTTAACATGATAGACATTGGCCTCGAACTGGTGCGTGTATCCTCACCCAGGTAACATGGCTCGACGGGGAGCAGGACCATGTCCGATACCAGGATTTTCCAAAAAGGAGAAACCATTATCCAGGAGGGAACCAGCGGGGCCTTTGCCTACGTGGTGAGTTCGGGCTTTGTGGAGGTATCCAAAAAAGTAAAAGGCGAAAAGTTCGTGCTGTCCAAATTGGGCGAGGGCAGCATTATTGGCGAGATGAGCCTCATTGATGGCAAACCCCGCTCGGCCACGGTTACTGCTCTGGAGGATACGGAAGTAAAGGTTATAACTCGCCAGCGCATGGAACACCTGCTGGAGAAAAATCCCCGCGCCCTGGTCCCTTTGCTCAAACAGGTTTTCCAGAGACTGCGGTACCTGAACCAGATGGTGACGGCCTTTTGCGGCCAGGTCGAACAGGTCGACACCGGCGTTCTGGAGCTCAAGCCACGGGCACCTCTTGAATTGACGGCCCTGACCAAAGAGGCCCGGAACGCTATGGATGGCGAGAAACGGGAGATAACCCACATACCTTTTCAAATCGGCAGATCCACCGCTGAGAGCCTCTTTGGCTCCAACGACCTGAGCTTGCACGACAGCAAGCCCTACACAATTTCCCGGTGTCACTGTCTGATATCCATGGTAAACAACCAGTACTATCTCGTTGATACAGTGAGCAGCCGGGGAACAACGGTGGATGGCATCAGGATCGGCGGCCTTGAGGAGAAAAAGCGATTCGCCCTGGACAAGGGAAAACATCGTATCGTTCTGGGCGGAGAAGACTCTCCCTATGTCTTTGAACTCGAGGTCCCCTGACAATCAACGACCCGGGACAGGAAAAAGCCGCAGAAAAGCAACTCCGGAATCTGGAGATCCCGGCGTGACCGGTTAACCATCATATTACTTTCATGGAGGAGGTGAAAATGGCAAAATTCAACCTCGTCGCGTTACTATGCATGGTCCTTCTAGCGGTCGGATGCGGGCAATCGGCTGAGGAGCGGGCCATGGAAGAGCAGATCGAGAAAGAGACCGCGGCGGACACCGATGTGGACGTTTCAAAGAAGGGAATGAAGGTCACCGGAGAGACCGAGGGCGGCGAGTACACGGTCACCACCGGTGGAAAAACCGAGATCCCCAAAAATTTTCCCGCCGATGTATTCATCTACCGGCCGTCGAAGGCCGTCATGGCCATGGAGATACCTGAAGGTCACTCCATCGCCCTGACCACTCAGGACGACCAATCCAAGGTGTTGAGTGCCTACAAACGGGAAATGACGGCAAAGGGGTGGTCCGAAGAGACCTCTATGAACATGGGTTCCCAGTCGGTGCTCGTGTACGAAAAAAACGGCCGTGCCGCCAATATCAGCGTTGTGCCTTCGGAAAAAGAGGTTCAAATCAATGTAACCGTCACCACGCAGTGAATGAAATTGGGGTCACTCTTCTTTTTCTACCCCTGTTTGCCAGCTCGATGCTCCTCCAGCAGGCGGCGCACCTCGGGTACCGTCTGTACCGTATCGAGGGGAAAGCGGGAAAGGGCGGCGATGAAAACCTGTACCTCCTCCTTCTCCCTGAGGGTCTTTTCCACAAAGAGAAGGTGGGTATCCCGGAGGCGGCAGAGGCCGCTGCGCCCGTAAAGCAGCCGCTCGCGTCGCACCTCGATGCCGAGCTTGGCCGCTAGATTCTCCAGCTCCATCAAGAGCCTGCTGACGCGCATGGCAGTCTGCCTTTCTGGAAAAGGGTATCGCCTTCTACCCCAGAGTGCCTCCCC
>JBKHJD010000130.1:0-6194 GCA_046538315.1 Syntrophobacteria bacterium | reverse complement strand
ATCGGCATAAATAAGATGATGTATTCACTTGCATCTTTGACTCATTGCCATTCGACTGGAAATTCACCCGTGAAGACCTGAAAAAATTTACTATCAGATTAGAGAAAAAGCAAAAACCGGCGGCTTGAAAATACGCCATCGAATTTTCACCCCAGTGCACCAAGTTCAGCGATTGCTCGTCTGTCACGTGGCTAAACGCCCCTAGTGTGGGCGCAGAGGCTGCTTTCCCATGGAACTCGCTGGGTTGAAAGGGAAAAAGTCGTCACGGGCAGCCGGTGGCCCTGCTTTTGTAAAGGGTGCGGGGGGATTTCGGAAGCCCTTGAAAATCCCCCTTTGCCAAAGGGGGACTCCAAAGGGCCTTCTATAAAGATCATTGTGAACATTGGTCATCAAATAAGAATCGCTCAGTTTAGATGGATGGTATCCTTGTAAAATGTAGAAAACCCTTGAGGAAAAGTCAACTGGTGGGCAGGGAGGCACTCGAGCTGCAGTGCTACAATTCGCTTGATGACCTGGAAGTAGTTGTTTATTATATTACGGAATACTATCTCGCCGGAGGAAAAACATGCCCATCTATGAATATCGCTGCTGTTGCTGCGATCAGTGCTTCGAGACCCTGGTTTCAAAATCCAGTGATCCGCCACCTCCTTGCCCGCACTGCGGTGCACAGAGGGTGGAGCGGCTGCTGTCCTGTTTTTCTCGGACTGGCTCTTCCGAAGGTCTGGATAGCTCCACGTCTTCACTGGGATGTGGTAGCGGCGGCTTTTCCTGAGCGTCCTGATCCGGGAGCGGCGGTGCCGTTCACACAGGATGGGATACCTAGGGCCGAGCAACAATCCCGTGCCGTTTATAGCTGATCTACATATCCACTCGCACTACTCTGTAGCCACCAGCAAAACGATGAACCCCGAGAACCTGCATCGGTGGGCGCAGCTCAAGGGGATCACTGTACTGGGAACAGGCGATTGTACCCATCCAGGCTGGCTGGCTGAACTCCAGGAAAAACTCGAACCCGCGGAACCCGGGCTCTACCAGCTCAAAGAGCACCTGGCGGCAGCTGTAGATGAAGGGGTCCCACGACGGTGTCGGGCACCGGTTCGTTTTCTCCTCAGCACTGAAATCAGCAACATCTACAAGAAGAACGGCCGTACGCGCAAACTGCACAATCTCGTTTTTCTTCCCGATATGGGCGCAGCTGGTAGACTACAGGCGTCTCTGGCTCGCATTGGTAATATTCGATCAGATGGACGCCCCATTCTTGGTCTGGACTCCAAGGAACTTTTGAAAATCGCCAAAGAGACTACCGACGAAGCCGTGCTCGTTCCCGCCCATGCCTGGACTCCTCATTTTTCTGTTCTCGGGGCCAGATCAGGATTCGACAGCCTGGAGGAGTGTTTCGAGGAGTTGACCCCTCTTGTTCCCGCCATCGAGACAGGGCTGTCCTCCGATCCGCCCATGAACTGGAGGCTGTCCGCCCTGGATCGCCTGCGGCTCATCTCCAACTCCGATGCCCATTCCCCGGCCAAACTCATGCGGGAAGCAAATCTGTTCGAGACGCAGCTCTCCTATCGGGCCATCATGGGAGCGATCATCGAACTCGAGAGCCCCGCGTTCCTGGGCACCGTGGAGTTTTTCCCCCAGGAGGGAAAGTACCACTACGACGGCCACCGCACCTGCGGTACCTGCCTCTCCCCTCAAGAGACCGAGAAAAATGGCAGCCGCTGCCCCAGGTGCAACCGCAAAGTGACCATGGGCGTCATGCACCGGGTTGAGGATCTGGCCGACCGTCCCCCCAGAGCCCGGCCAGTGCATGCACGCCCCTACCAGTCGCTCATTCCTCTGATAGAGCTCATTGCCGAGGTGGTGCAGGCGGGGGTCAACACCCGGAGGGTCGCCGATGCCTATCTGGACCTTCTCAGCAGGGAGGGAAATGAATACCACCTGCTCGTGGAGGCGGATCCGCATCGCATCCACCATGCCAGTTCAGCTCTTCTGGCCGAGGCGATCAGGCGGATGCGTGCCGGGCAGGTGAGCATCTCTCCTGGATACGACGGTGAGTACGGCACCATTCGAGTCTTCGGCCGGAGAGAACGCTGCCGTCTCTGCGGCCAGCTGGGTCTTTTCTAGGTCATGCTTGCCGGGGCGACAAGGCTCAGGGAAGGCAGCTGATGACGGTGGTCCGTTGCAAATGCGGGAGCAACTGCGCACCGACAACCAACAACGCACCATGCGGTCATCACCCTGAACCCCTGTGACGGCATGGTACAAGCAAGAAACGATGCTGACCCACCTCAACGAAGCTCAGCGCACCGCTGTGGAGCACGCCACGGAAGCGCTGCTCGTCCTGGCAGGCCCCGGTACGGGAAAAACCCGCACATTGATCCACAGAATTGCCCACCTCCTTGAAAAGGGGATCGCTGCGCCTGCTCAGGTCATGGCGGTAACCTTTACCCGCAAGGCTGCACTTGAGATGGCCACCCGGCTGGAGACCCTGCTGGCCCAGCCTTCCAGGGCCCGGCAGATCCATATTGGCACCTTCCATGCCATCTCCGGTTACCTGCTCCGTCAGAAAGGAGACATAACGACCGGATGGAAACTGCTCACGGAGACCGACCAGATGGATCTCATCAAGAGAATCCTTCAGGATCTGGGCCTTTCCGGCCATAACTGGCAGCCTCTGGAAACACTCCGCAGGATCTCACTGGCCAAGGGCCGCCTGCTCTCTCCCGAAGATCTACCCCCGGACGAGGACAGCCAGTTCGCTCACGCATACCGTCTTTACCAGCGCACCTTGAAAGAGAACAATTTGCTGGATTTCGACGACCTCATCGGCACCCTGTTGGAGCGCTGGCAGGAGGCACCGGAGGTTCTTGCCCGCCATCAGGGTCTTTTCAGAGTCCTCCTGGTGGACGAGTTCCAGGACGTCAATGAGGCGCAGTATCGCTGGTTGCGACTGCTGGCTTCTTTCCACCGTAACCTGTGCGTGGTTGGGGACCCGGACCAATCCATTTATTCCTTTCGCGGATCACAACTGAAGATCTTCCAGCGCTTTCAGGCAGACTTTCCCGAGGCCAGGGTGGTGAAACTGGAGCAGACCTACCGGTGCAGCCAGAGGATCCTGGAGGCGGCCGCTTCTGTTATTGCCTGCAACGCCAATCCCCTGACGTGCAGAATTTGGAGTGACAAGTCTCCGGGTCCCCTTGTTCGCCTGGGTCGGTTTGCGGACGAGAACCGGGAGGCTGTCTTTGTCGCAAGTGAAATCGAACGGTTGCTGGGCGGCAGCAGCCACTATCAGATATACCGTGGCCGAAACAGTGACGCATCAGGAGAAATCCACTACGGCTTTGCCGATATTGCTGTACTCTACCGCACCCATGCCCAGAGTCGCGCCCTGGGAGAAATCCTTTCCCGCACAGGCATTCCCTTCCAGGTAGTGGGAGAAAAAGCACCTTTCGCCACTCGGGCTGCTGATGTACTTCTCTCTTACCTGCATTTCGCCATGGATCCCTCAGATGCCGAGCATCTTCAGGTTATTTTCAACCTGCCGCCCCGCGGTCTCGGACAGAAAGCGCAGCAGTGGCTCGATGCAGAAATTGCCAGAGGTATCGATCCCTGGGAGATCCTGCGAAGAGGCAGCAGCAACCAAGAACTGCCAGTGCGGCAACAGTCAGCCATGGACCGACTGAGGCGAACCGTCGCCTCGCTGCAGAGCCTCATCTTCAGCCGGTCACTGCCCGAAGTGCTGGAAAGCGCCCTGGAGCAAACCGGGATCCGGGAGCATTTTCAGGAAAGCGGAGCGCTGGAAAGCTTCAAGTGGCTCCGACTTCTGGCGGCCGTCCATGGTGAGAAGCCAGCCGCAGAGACCTTGCCCACCTTCCTTGAGGATTTATCTCATTGGCGAGCCAGCGATTTCTTCGATCCTCGTGCGGATCAAGTGGCGCTGATGACCCTGCACGCAGCCAAGGGTCTGGAGTTTCCGGTTGTCTTTATCTGTGGCCTGGATCAGGGCCTACTTCCTTTTACTCACAGAAGGCAGGGAGAGGAGGCGCTGGCAGAGGAGCGCCGCCTCTTCTATGTGGCTATGACCCGGGCCCGTGAACTCCTGGTGCTGACTACTGCGCGCAACCGATTTCTCTTTGGAGAATTCCGTACCCTAACGCCTTCGCCCTTTCTGCGGGAAATACCCTCCCACTGCACAGAAGAAGTCGGGATACCCGGCAGGAATAAGAAGAGTCCTCGCAGGGAAAAACAGCTCACTCTGTTTTGAGGAGACCCTGTTGTCTATAGAGTGTTGTAAACGGGAAATCGGATTTCAGTTCCATTGCCGCGGAAGACGCCCGGGCGAGAATATGTACTATGAGCCCTTGGTCTCTACGGTATCTCCAACCCGAAGAGGTGCCTCGGTGAGAACCCTGACCCCATGGACACTCAGATCCCGAATGATACCGGCGGTCACCATCCGGTCGCCAAAAAAACTGGCAATGCACGTCACCGTGATCCGCCTCATCCTCCTGCGCTCAGCCATGGGATTTCCCTTTGGCATCTGGCTTGCATCGAAACCATGCACCAGTATACGATGGTTGCCTTGAAAGCTATGAATCCGGTAGAATGACAGCCACATCCTCCCTGAAGGGTCTGCCATGGAGTATAAGGACCTCCATTATTTTTTGCAACATGTGGGCAAGGACCCTTCACGGCTGATATTTGAAGATGAACTCACCGCCATCTACAACCGGCGTTTCCTCCTCAACTACCTGCAATACAAGATACCCTGGGATGCTCTGGAGAGCCAGGGCGTAGCCTTGCTCATGATGGACGTGGACCATTTCAAGAACATCAACGACTCCCACGGTCATCAGATTGGCGATCAGACCCTCATCTGGATAGCCAAACTCCTCAAGCAAGCGGCAGGTGAAAAGGGACTACCCATACGCTATGCGGGTGATGAGTTCATGATCCTGATCCCGGGCGAGGGCAAGCAGACGGCCCTGGAAGTGGCCAAGCGGCTTCTCCAACGTCTCAATGAAGAACCCATGCGTATAGGCGACGGCACTGGCGAGCTCTATATCACCCTCAGCATAGGAGTTGCGGTAGCTCGGGAGGATGCCCAGAGCGGCAGAGATCTCATCCACCAGGCAGATGCCGCCCTGTACTACGCTAAAAAAGCGGGACGGAACCAAGTCGCCAGCGCCGGCGAATTCACGCTCCAGGATGTTTTTAGCAAAACAGCCCTCCACCAGATGCAAAAAAGGACCATCGCCGGTCGCAGAACCCAACTCGCTAAAGTGTCCGAGGCATTGAAGAAGTTCAGCCAGGGTCACAACCAGTTTCTCATCGTCGAAGGCTCGGCCGGCATGGGCAAGAGCGAGTTTTTGCAAACCATCCGCCAGAATCTCGTTCAGAGCAAGATCCCGCAGGTTGCAGTGAACGGCAGCCATCAGGAGTTTTTCCGTCCTTACTACCTGACCTGCAACATTTTGCTCGAACTGCTGAATCAAAAGCCCGACAAGGGGACCGAAATCCTCGAGACCCTGACACCGCGGGAAATTTCCTATCTCTCTCACGTCCTGCCCCAACTGGGCGAGGCAGATACCTACGAGCAAGAGGATGAAAAAACTCGGCGTGAGGGAATCTTTACCACCCTCCTTTACTTTTTTCCGAAACTGGTCCCCTCCAGCGCGCTCATTCTTCTCATTGATGATCTGCATTTCACCGATGAGGCCACCCTGCTTCTCCTGCGGCAGTTGCTCCTGCGTCAGAATATGTCCCTTTTCATCTGTACCACCTCTACGAATACCCGTCAGGAGAAGCCTGAAGGGCAGCCGTGTCCTTTGGAGCGATTTTACTCCAGCTACTGCCAGGAACTGAACATCAGCAAGGTAACCCTCACCCCGCTTGCCGCGGTGGATATCGCCGAGCACCTCCAGGGAATTTTCCCTCAGGTGAAACTGGCCGAAAGCTTCGAGAAGGAACTGGCGCAGATCACTCAGGGAAATCCCCTCTTTCTCGCCGAAATTGTGCGGAAGCTCATTCTGGATGGGAAAATTACCCTTGTTGGCCAGCAGTGGACCATCGAACCCATTGAAGACGGCTATCTTCCCCGATCCCTGGAAGAGATCATCAGCCAGAAAATCGCCGGCCTCGATGAAGAGAGCAGGACCTTACTCGACCAGTCCTGCGCCTTTGGTGAAAAC